>JAQVQL010000104.1 GCA_028701595.1 Herbinix sp. | reverse complement strand
ATTTCAAACCTATGTATGAATACTTCTAAAATGCCCCCTTAACTTTTGTCATAAGGTTTAGCCGTAATGTTTTATAGACGGGACTCCTCATTTCACTATTAGGTTTTACAGTATATCGGCTATTGTTGAAATTTTTGCCTTGCAGATAACGATAGCCGACCCCATCGTTTTTTACTTAGTTATGGTATGCTTACTGGTTTTTCCGTGTCCACGAAACGTGTTGTGTTTTCATTTTGCTGCTGGCTGCGGTGTTTGAAAAACCTAGCATCGGATGAGGATAGCGAGGAGATGGGATTTTCTGATGTAAATCGGAATTATACAATTGGTGAAGAACTGCCTTTTGATTAGTATGATGGTTTACAAACCCATGCAAACACCGGTTTTAAATCTGTTGCGTACGTTGATTCCCTGGACTGGAAGGACTACGGAGTGGATAGTATTGTTAAGAAATGCACCGAGCATAAGAACCTTGGTAAGGGTTCAATTATCCTTATGCATAACGGTGCAAAGTATACACCCGAAGCTCTAGAAAGTGTTATTACCGGGCTTAAGGATAAGGGCTATGAATTGGTTCCTATATCACAGTTGATACATAGGGGAGAGTATACTATAGATCATACGGGAAGACAGCATAAGAAATAAAATAGAAAAATGTAAATCTACAGCTTGCATCTGAAATAAATGTAAGCTGTAGATTTATTTCAGAGTGTGTATTGACACTTAAGATAATGCATGGTAAAATTTGTGTATTGACATTATACAGATATTTAAGTCAAATCATATAAAATCATGAGGTGTATTGAATGTCAGAAACAACAGACGAATATATGAGAAAGGTATCAGAGTCATATAAAAGGCTAGGTTCTTTACAAAAGGCAGCAGATGAATTAGGGATCGCATATGCAAAGGTAAGAAAAATATTAATAACTATAGATGAATACGAAACTGAGTTTAGCATTAGGGTGGCCAAGAGGCGTAATGAAGGTAAAAGTATAACTGAAATTGCAAGGGAAATGAATACAACTAGTAATAGAGTTAACGCTTATTTACCATATGAAAAGACAATCTATGATAGTCCTGAGCAAACTGTTGACTCAAAGAAAAGCAAATTATATAGACATAGAATTAATATCGCAAAGGAGAATTTTGTTACAAAAGAAAAAGCTGTTTATAATAAAGAGCAAAGAGAAAACGATAATACAGATATAATAATAAAGGAGAAGACGATGGTAAATAAGTCGAAGATAAAGGAAGAAGAGTTTACACCAATACGGATACATTTAGAGCTAACCGATGATGACATGACAGAATATCAAAAAAGAATGTTGCGTAGATACGGTGAATCATCAACTGGCAATTCTATTACCCGTGATGTGCTAATACCATCTGATATGATGTTGCATAATCTTCATTATGCAATACAAAGACTATTTGGTTGGCAGAATTCGCATTTACGAAAGTTTGTTTTACCAGATGAGATTTATCAGAAGATTACTGGTGGTAGAGTAAAGGGGTGGGCAGATCTAGTAGGCGCTTTATTTCAACCTCCAAGCGAAGCAGAAGAAGATATTTTTTGGGATGATGATTACCAGAATGGGAGCATTAAAGTGTGGCTTAAAAGGAAGTATACTGGTCCATATTATTATGGAGGAGAAATGGAGCATTATGAAGAGGCAAGAAAAGACATACAGGAGCTATTGGACTACTATAAAATGATTGATGTAAAGGAATCTTTTCATGAGTATTGGAAACGAACAAAGATGGAAGGTGAAACATCAATCAAAATTCTTCGAAAAGCTCCTTTAATAGATTTGTCCTTGGATGAAATGAATAATTCAATTATAATTGAAGGTGGTACCGAGAGTTTGATGGAAAGGCTTGAAGTCAATAAGTTGTTAGCTGCACAGGATGAAGCTGTTAGCGAAGATGACTTATTGTCGGTGATTAAGGAATTAATATATAATTATGATTATGGTGATAATTGGATAGTTAAAATCACAATGATAGATAATTGTGATGATTTGTTATCAAGTGGAGTTGTATCAGAAGAAGAAATAATTGAAGCACAAGCAACTGTTATGTCAAAGCACAAGCCCGTATGTATTCACAAAGATGGTATATCTGTTTTAGATGATGTAGGTGGTTTGGGAGGATTTGCCGATCTTTTAGGGATAATTTATGAGAGCGAAGATAAAGAAGAGAGGGCACAATATCGAGCATGGGCACAAGGTTTAGGCTGGAGTTCTAAAAAGATTTCTAATAAGATGATTATTTAAAGGCTTAATAGTGATTAAGTGTCGTTAATATGAAATATAAATAATGGGGTATTGATAATGTATTTATTTAATTATAAAATAAGATATATAAAGAGCAGAGACTTTAATAAGTGGTGGAGGTGAAGAATGAAATTATATCATGCAAGTGGAGAAACTGTTGAATTTCCTGAAATTCGAAAAGGGAAATATGGTAAGGATTTTTCGTGGGGATTCTATTGTACTAAAGATTATGAACAATCAAAGAGATGGGCGAAAAGGAATAGGAAGACTCCTACTATTAATATTTATGATTTTGAAATAAATAATGAACTCCAAATTCTAAGGTTTCCGGAAATGACGGATGCATGGCTTGATTTTATTTCATCTTGTAGGGCAGGAGGAATTCATGATTATGATATTGTAGAGGGACCGATGGCTGACGATACAGTATGGAATTATGTAAATGATTTTTTATCAGGAGATATATCAAGAACTGCATTTTGGGAGTTGGCTAAATTCAAATATCCTACTCATCAAATTAGTTTTCATACTTTAAAAGCATTGGATTGTTTGAAGTTTGAAGGGAGTGAGATTTTAGATGAATGAGCAAGACAAGAATAATATATATTTTGTATGTTCTATCATAGAATATCTCGGTAGAAAGACAAAAAACAGAAGATCTGATATAGTCAGATTATTAGGCAAAAAAGAAATTAAAAGGCAATTAGAACTAGCAGAAGTAAATCATAGTTTATCAATAGAACAGGTCACCGATGAACTAATAGAGGAATTTCATATTACAGAGGGAGCTTATGATTCTGTAGGCAATAGTAAGTACAATATACCAAGTGTTTCGGGAATTGCAAAAAACTACCAAAGGTTGATAATAGGAGACTTAAAAGCCGGGAAAGAAATATTGGACGCGTTCTATGATGTGTTTCAATCCTTTATCAGTGACGATATATCTGATTTTAATTCATCAGTATATTATAGTAGTCCGGAGTATTTAAGACTTTCGTATGAAGAAGGAAAATTATTAAAATAGTTACGTATGGATAGTTAGATATCACGAAAAGCTCTTGTTATCACCGCTTTTTAAGTTGTATGGGATGTGGACTCCCTAGGCAGGAAGGATTACGGAGCTGATAGTATTGTTCAGAAATGCACCGAACACAAGAATCTAGGAAAGGGCTCAATCATTCTTATGCATAATGGTGCTAAGTATACTCCAGAGGCATTAGAAAGTGTTATGCTCCCAGTTTTTTTGAATAAGATATGTATTATGTAAACCTGAGATAATTCTTTTGATAGCTGATAGAAAATAATGTAGTTCTCTATTGGAAACCTCCTTATATTCTGGCCTTAACATTTCGGTTTGGAAACAAGGTTATTCTGCTCAGGATATTCGTCTGCAAGAAATTAATATTTGTCATGTACTATCATATAAAGTATAATTAATAGAGACTATTTAATCTATTTATCATCAATGAGGGAAAAACAATGAAAGCATATCAATTTAGAATTGAGATCAAGAATTCAAAACCTCCTATATGGCGAAGATGTATTGTCCCTACTGGGGTAACATTTTCGCAGCTAAGCCTTATATTTGATATCGTGATGGGATGGTCCGGTTATCATTTGTCCAGGTTTGAATTTTATCACTTAGGACTACAGCTCGAGGAAGAGGATGTACTATTCGACTTTCTGCCAAGGGGAGATTTCTCATTATTAGACTCATCCAAAACTTATATTAATGAATATATGGAGCGGGAGTGCTGGTTTACATATACTTATGATTTTGGCGATCATTGGGATCATAGGGTGACTATAGAGAAGATTATCATAGACTATCCCAACAATTATCCTATTGTAACAAAGTATAAAGGAGACTGTCCTATAGAGGATTCAGGTGGAATACAAGGATATTATCAGTGCTTAGAGATAATGGCCGATGAAGAGCATCCTGAATATGATGAACGTAGAGAATGGGCTGATATGCAGGGATACAGTCGATATAATATAGATGAGGTAAATAATGAGCTAAAAACCACATGCTTTATAAATTATGGTAGGGCTGACAGGAGAAAGAAACATGAGATAGCTACAGATTTTTTTAATAATAAACCTGGTTTACTTGCTTCTAAAACAGCAAGGAATAAGATGCAGCCAATAAAACCTAGTCAGGATAGTAGGGAAGTAGTAAATACACCATTGGATAAAGAGATTGATAAACTGCTTAAAAGTGAGGGGTTAAACGAAAAGATTACATGTATAAAAGCTTCTGGACTAAGTTCTGTGGAAATTGATAAAGCAATTGGACTGGAGGTAAATGAAGCACTTTCTAGGCTACTTATAGAAGAGGAGTTTTTGCAAGGGACTTATCTTATCGATATACTAAATTTATATACTAAGACAGAATTAAAGGACATAGCAGATATATTTAAGATGACTAAAGTATCTTCGTTAAGAAAAGGCGATTTAGTAAAGGTAACCTCAGAGAAAATGCTAACACCTGAAGTCTTAAGGGATGCTTTTTTGAAATTAAACGATGATGAATTACATGCATTTGAAAAGGCTACTGCTTATACAATTGGGTTCCCTATAAGTGAAGAGGATGTCGGCCAATATTTAGAGCTATATGATATGGGATATATTTTTATAAATGCAGATAATAAGGTGACGATTCCCTTGGATGTTATCGAGGTATACAATCAGATTAATAACGAGGAGTTTAGGACAAAAAGAAAGCGCATAAGCTGGCTTTTATCATGCTTTGAAGTGGCAGCTAGGCTTTATGGAGTAGCTCCTATAAATATAATGGTGAAATTATATAATCAAAGAAAAGGGATGAAAACTGATAGGCAAACCTTATTATCGGATTTTGAACAAATTCCTTCTATGTATAAGGAATTCGAGTTGTTAGAGAATAGATTCATTCATCAGGAACTCTTTGATAGTTATAACCATTATACTAAGCTTCTTAAAATACAAGGAGACAAGGAGTTTTATATTCCTACAGAGAATGAGATTGTTGACATTTCACTATATGGTTTCATACTCCATAATCCTTATGTCGCAGAGCTTATATCTTTTTTCATTCATCATAACAACCTATCAGAGGAAGAAGCACTAATGATGGCTTCCATTACTAATGAAATAATAAATAGTGATGGTCAAATTAGTGATGTTTTTGACCTCATCAATAATAAAGGATATACTTTTAATAAAGAAGATGAACTTGAAGTATTTATTCCTATCCTAAATAATCTATGGAATAATACTAGGATATTATATAATAGAGGACATACACCTACAGAAATCTTTAATAAAGAAAAGCACCTCTATGGTGTCACAAGACCTATGCCAACTATTGTTCCAGGCAGTAGTAGTGCGGCAAAACTTTTAATGGAAGGCGAAGAAAGAATCAAGAAGATGGGCTTTAATATTGATTTTGATATTAACGCCGATGAAATCCCCGTTTATTCCATGCCAACTGGTATAGAGGGGGCAATTAAAAAAGAGACAAAGAAGATATATCCTAATGACCCATGCCCTTGTGGTAGCGGAAAAAAATACAAGAGATGCTGTGGACGTGATTAAAGCATAAACGGCAAGGGGAAGGTAACAGTTAAGAAAATAATATAGAGATGTGGACTGAAGAGCATTATAAGTATTATATGCAAGAACCAAATCATTAGAAGCTTTCGATTTAATATATGTGGAATACTGATATATGGAGGATTAATAATGGCAAATTTACGATTGAAGAAGCAAATGATAGAAGTGGTTAATAATCAGATTAAGGCAAATGATCCCCCATTCACAAAGAAGACATTTCTACAGCTTCAACAACAGGGGTGCTCTAAGCAGGAGGCTAGAGAGATGATAGCAGCAGTTGTTCTTGAGGAAATATACGATGTACTTAAAGAAGGCAAGACATTTGACGAGAAGAAATATGAGTTAAAATTAAAGGAATTGCTAGAGGATAATTTCATATTCGACAATGTAGAACAAGCTTTTGCAGATGATAAGGATGAAATACTTCAGGCTAAACACAAAGTATATGACGCATTGTATGAGCATAAGCCCAGCGAAGCAGTTCGTCAATTTATGCAGGTATGGGACAAGATTAAGGAATGGATTACAGATGAATTTTATATTATAGATGCTAAGGGGAATACCATAAAACCAGAGATGATAGATGTTGATGATAAGACAGAGTTTCGGTATGAGCTGTATAACTGGCTGCAGGATATGGAAATGGAATATTCGAATTCAAGAATGTTTGAGGAAAGAATACATTTCTGTAATGATGTTATTGAATTATTTGCATGGCAGGAGGATTCGCCAGATAATTATCGTACAGCAATAGGTGAAGCATTGAATGATATGCAAAGGTACATGGAATGTGATGAATGGTTCGAAGCATGGTTAAAAGAAGAACCAGATAATCCACATTGTATAAATGGGTATTTGTATTGTCTGACTTACAGGGATGATATTGAGAAGGCGAAAATAATTACTGAGAAATATATTACGGAGGATATTCCCTGTACTCTGGAAAACGAGACGATTTTCATCCGAGCACAGGAAATATATGAGGAACTTAAAGATCATGAAATGGTACTGAAATATCAAGCTAAAATTGATCAATGTCAAGAGGAGAATGATAAGTCAGTTGATCAATATGAATCTGAAGATGATGAACCATTTTATTTTTATGAGCCAATTATTAAAGAAAAGAAGATATATCCAAATGATCCATGTCCCTGTGGAAGTGGGAAGAAGTATAAGAAGTGCTGTAGGAAGGTGAAATAAAAATCGGGTAAGGCATATGTAGATATAAACATCAGATATAACATAGGGTGACAATGTCAGCGTAAAAAGTATGATGTAGTGATATCAGCAGTTTTTCAGAATTATCAAGTATTTAATGAATATAAGGATGCTTCAGGATTTTACCAAAATGTTGAGAGAGAGGGATTAATCATTGAATGATTCATTAAGAGTAAAGATCGAATATGCTAAAGATCGAATAGAAAGATCTAAAGAGGATTTGGATGCAACTAAAGCGATGTTTGAAACTAATCGGTATAGAGTTGCAAATAATAGAGCATATTACTCAATCTTTCATGCAATGAGGGCTGTTCTCGCTTTTGATGGATTTGATAGTAAGAAACATAGCGGTATAATTGCTGAGTTCCGTAAATCATATATTAAGGACGGAATATTTAACAAGGAATTGTCTACACTGATTGGTCTAGCATCTGAAATTAGAAAGGCATCGGATTATGAGTGAAAAATGTCCATATTGTAACAAAGAAATGCAAAAAGGAATTATACACAGTGATAGGTATAGTCTAAAATGGATTCCAGAATCTAAAGATAAAGGAGCGATAATTGCTCCTTTTATAAAAGGAAAGAAACTAACAAACATAAATAAATCCTATCTAGAAGTTTATTATTGTATAGATTGTAAAAAAATGATTTTTGAAGTTATATAATATAATTAACCTGATGAGGCAGATAAAATTAGAAAAAAGTATTGTTAATAAACTAAAACAAACGAAACTATAGGTATCTGGATGCAATATATATTGTTTCAGATACCTATTCTATGTTAAGCTATATAGGGGCAGTAGGCTGCTGAAAAGTTTTGCAATTATAGGAAAGGTGGCATAAGAATAAGAATGAAAAATATAAAGTTAACCCTAGAATATGATGGAGGTCGTTATAGTGGATGGCAAAGACTCGGAAAAGGGGAAGAAAACAATACCA
>JAQVQL010000103.1 GCA_028701595.1 Herbinix sp. | reverse complement strand
GAATTTATGTGACATATCATAATATTAGTAGACAGATATTATCAAATGTTGGGGGTGGATTGAGTTGGAAGACAAGTGCCAGGAGGTATTAAAAAAATATCCTCTTTAGGTATACAACATATATAGAGCTAGAGGGGCCTATCTGTTAGAAACAGATAAAGGATTAAAGCTGCTTAAATGCTTTGAGGGTTCAGAAAACCGTGCGTTATTTGAAGATAGTGTAAAAGACCATCTTTATATGCATGGCTGTTATAATACAGATATTTATGTTAAAACATTAGAGGATGAAATTATAGCTGTGGATCAATTCGGTTGTAGATATATAGTTAAGAATTGGTTTTGGGGAGAGGAATGTAACTTAAAGGAGTTGTCCCAGATTGAAATGGCATCCGCAAATCTTGCAAAGCTACATGGTGTTTTAAAGAATGTGGAATTTACTAAAGAGCAGATAGAATATAATATTTCGGGTAATTTACAAGATACATTTGAAAAACGTAACAGAGAGCTAAAACGGGTAAAAAGTTATATTCGAGATAAAAGGCAAAAGAACGAATTTGAAGTTATATATCTTAATTTTTACGATGAATTCTATGAACAGGGTATTGAAGCATCAAAAAAGCTATTAGATTCGAACTATACAGAAATCCTAGAAAGTTCTGTCAACGAGAGAGCGGTCTGTCATGGCAATTACACATATCATAATATAATTATGCTTAAAAATAGAAATGAAGCCTTATTAAAGACATACATTCCACCCGGTTGGATTAATAAAGAAGTCGTATATTCCACGGGCATATCCTCTGAATGGAGCAAAACCATAGCGACCACCAACTTTGAGAAATCTCATATCGGGCTTCAGATTACTGATTTATATCAGTTTATAAGAAAGGTAATGGAGAAAAACAATTGGGATATCATGTATGGAAATAATATTATAGAAGCATATGACAGGATACAACCGATATCCAAGAGAGAGTTACGGATCTTGTATGTACTTTTACTATATCCTGAAAAATTCTGGAAGATAACCAATTTTTATTATAATGGAAAAAAAGCTTGGATATCAGGACGTAATATTCAAAAGCTTAATAACATTGGAGAGCAGAATCCAAAAAAGGATGTATTTTTGAGGCGATTAGAGAGTATTCTATAACGGCAATAACATATGATATAGACTTGTATATAGTAGTTTGGGGGGGATTGCCTAAATCATTAAATAAGGGTATACTTATACTATATCAAAAGTTAAATGTCAAAGTATTATGAGGTTAATATGGCAGTCAATACAAATGAACAAAAGAACAAATCGCGGATACATACCAGGCCAATTCTTAGCCTTTTGATTGGTCTGACTTTTTTTACGGCTATATTGATCTTTGCGTTATTTGAGGCAGGCAAGGGCAGAAGACCAAACGCCGGTCGGATTCCAAGTAACAAATCCAATCAAGAAAGCAATAGTAATTTTGAAGGTAACAATACACTCGATAAAAGCGGGGTGGCAGTTGTGCTTGATACAGACAAATCCGCAGGAACAATACATCTATTTGATATTAATGCCAATGAAGAGATAAGGCTTAATTATACTGGAGGAACGAGCCTTCTTGATAAATATGATCAGGTTATATCCATAGATAGGATTGAAAAAGGCTTAATTGCTGATATTAGCTATCAAAGTGAAAAAAACAAACTGACAAGCCTTAAATTTTCAAAGAAGGCATGGGAGTATATTGGGGTTAATAATATGATGGTTTATCCTGATGAGAAAACCATTAAAATCGCGAATTCAAACTACACATACAATGAACCCTTTGTACTGGATGGTGACGGCTTAATATCATTAGAAGATTTAGCTATACAGGATGAGCTTACAGTACGGGGTATTGATGAGACTATCTGGTCAGTTAGTGTAACAAAGGGACATGGAACCGTTAGATTAAAGGATTATAAGGCTTTCTTGGGTGGTAGTATCACCGTGGGTTATGAGGCTGTAACACAGCTAACGGAGAACATGGTTATTACAACCAGAGAGGGCAATTATAATCTTACAGTTGAAAATGGTGAGTATAGCGGTACAAAGAACATTACAGTAAATCGCAATGAAGAGACTGTGGTATCCATAGGAGATCTTGGCCCCGAGCCTGTAAAATACAGTAAGACTACATTTGAAATTACACCGCTTGGAGCAGATTTGTTTATAGACGAAGAGCTTACCACCTATGCAAATCCAGTCGAGTTAGAATATGGTGAGCACAGTATAGAGGTATCCTTAGGAGGATATTCTACCTACCGAGGTAATATTGAGGTTGACTATGCTACTAAGAAGATCCAGATTGTACTTCCCGAACTACAAAGCAGGGATGATGCTAGTATAATTCAATGGGATGATCCTGCCGGGATAGGTGAAGAGGAGTCGGATAGTATAGTATATAATGATTGGGAAATAGAACAACAAAATAATCAGGATAATCCTGAAGATATTGATTCCTTAATTGATAATGAGGATTATGATGATGACCCCATAGTTGATAATGATAGCCTAATATATATTCAAAATCCTTCTGGAGCATCAGTTTACCTAAATGGGGAATTTAAAGGGGAATCCCCTGGAAGCTTTAAGAAGGTTATAGGAAGCCATGTGGTTACCTTCATTAAGAAAGGCTATAAAACCAAGAGCTATACAATTGACATTGCAGATGACGGATTGGACACTTATATAAGTCTTCCGGATCTAGAACCGATGCGTTAGTTATATTATGTAGTTTCCTGTCATCCCGTGTCTATCGATTTTTAAATCCCTCCCTTTTCAAAAAGTACATTTCGGGCTATAATGAATGTAAAAATATGGAAAAGAGAGGGGCTTTTTATGATTCAGAATATTTATAATGACAATATTATTATCTATACCTTTGCAGGCCTATGCGCACTGGGGATTCTAGTACGCTTTATATTGGATATGGTGTACATATACCTGGTAAAGGAATCTGATAAGCTAGGAACCACGAATAATAAACTTTTGAAGCATATGAAGATGAAGTTTGAGACCTGCTATAAGCTTAATATAGGTGTTAATAATGTGGATACCTTTGTGGATAAGAACATGACAAAATATAAATTCTGTGGGATTTTGTTATCCACATGGGAGAATTTTAGTGGACAAGTTCTTTTGCTGAGCTTTTTAGTCATACCTATAAGTGCCATATTTGGGGTGGTTTTTGAAATAAGTCGAGAGCAGATTTTATACACAGGAGCTGTTGGTGTTTTAGCGGGAGCGGGTTTAATACTTGTGGATAAAATGATAAATCTATCGATAAAAAAGCAAATGATCCGCCTTAATCTCTTAGATTATCTTGAGAATTTTTGTAAGGTAAGACTAGAGCACGAGGTATCACAGCCCGAAAAACTTGAGCAGTATCGTATTGAATATATGACAGCAATAGGTACTCAGGTTAAAGAAATCAAGTCCGAGCCTGATAGTGGGGAAGAGCTAAGTCGTAGACAAGAGGCAAGAAAACGGAAGGAAGAAGAAAAGAGACTATTGGCACTAAAGAGAGAAGAGGAGCAGAAAAAAATTGAAGAAGCTAGAAAAGAAGAGGAAAGAAGAAAATTTGAGGAAAGAAAGCAGCTGGCAGCTAAGCGTAGAGAAGAAGAATTGAGAAAGCTTCAGGAAGAAAATGAAGCACTTATAATTCGTAGAGAAGAGCTTAAGAAGAAAGCAGAAGAAAAGCAAAGGAAAAACCAAATAAAACTTCAAGAAAAGGAAGAAAAGAAAAAGAATCTGCATGGAATAGAAGAAGAGCTTTGCTCAACAAAGAAGGAAGAGGAGAAGCAGATAGCGGAAAGCATAGAAGAAGTGGCCGCAGAGAAAACCGTCCTTCCGATTATGTCCCAGGAGGAGGAAAAGATAGTGGAGGATGTTTTACGAAAATTTTTTGCATAATGGACAAGCATAAGCAGAATAATAATGATTGATTAATAAACCTTATTTTGTTATTATATTAGGATAAAGGAGAGTAAACATATGACAAAGAAGGTAAGTTTTGATTATTCTGCTACTGACAAATTTATTAGATCGATAGAAGTTGAAATGATGAAGAAGGCTGTGTATACAGCTAAGGAACAGCTTATTGGTGGTACAGGAGAAGGCTCTGATTATCTGGGATGGATTGACCTTCCTACAAAATATGACAAGAAGGAATTTTCTCGTATAGAAAAGGCTGCTAATAAGATTCAAAATGACTCGGGAGTCTTAGTTGTAATAGGCATAGGAGGATCTTATCTAGGAGCAAGAGCCGCCATAGAATTCTTGAGGCACAGCTTTTATAATTCTGTGTCAAGCGATGTAAGAAAGACACCAGAAATCTATTTTGTGGGCAACAATATCAGTAGCACATACATGAATCATCTAAAGGATGTTATCGGAGATAGGGATTTTTCGGTTAATATAATAAGTAAATCAGGAACCACAACCGAGCCTGCTATTGCTTTTCGTATATTCAAAAAACTTTTGAATGAGAAATATGGTAGGGAAGAAGCGGCTAAAAGAATCTATGCCACAACGGACAAGTCCAAGGGGGCATTAAAGAGTCTGGCTACAGAGGAAGGCTATGAAAGCTTTGTGGTACCTGATGATATCGGAGGTAGATATTCGGTACTGACAGCAGTAGGATTACTTCCTATAGCCGTAAGTGGTGCAGATATAAGCAAGCTGATGGAAGGTGCCGCAGACATGAGAAAATATTGTCTTGAGACTCCTTATGAAGATAATGATTCATTGGTATACGCAGCGGTTAGGAACATACTGCTTAGAAAGGGAAAATCTATCGAGATATTAGTAAATTATGAGCCTTCACTTCATTTCGTGTCTGAATGGTGGAAGCAGCTTTTTGGAGAGAGTGAGGGAAAGGACCAGAAGGGAATCTATCCTGCATCTGTTGATTTTACTACGGATCTACATTCGATGGGTCAGTTTATACAGGATGGCCAAAGAACTATGTTTGAAACAGTAGTAAACATAGAGAAGTCCTCTGAAGAAATTATTATAGAAGAGGAAGATGTAGATTTAGATGGGCTTAATTATCTTGCGGGAAAGAGCGTCGATTTTATTAATAAAAGCGCAATGAAAGGAACTCTTCTTGCCCATACGGACGGAAATGTACCCAATCTTATGGTCAATGTACCTGAGCAAAACGAATTTTATCTGGGCCAACTATTCTACTTCTTTGAATTTGCCTGTGGTATCAGCGGGTATCTTCTAGGAGTTAATCCCTTTGACCAGCCAGGAGTAGAAAGCTATAAGAGTAATATGTTTGCACTTTTGGGAAAACCAGGTTATGAGGCTCAGCGTAAAGAATTACTAAAGCGCACTAACCACAAGCATAAATAGTATTAGCAAATATAAGTTTTTGAGAGAGTCACAATAAATCGCTCCGAGAGTATAATATAGTAATTAATAATTTGGTAAAGTCAGTAATAGTGGGATGGAATACATATCTAGATTATCCGCAACCGAATCCCTTTTTACCTCATACTTGAGTGTGAACAGATTGCTGCCTTGATACCTTACCAGAACTATTCGGATGCTTAACATAGATATGACAATCCGCTCCTTTCATAGTAAGGGGCGGATTGCTTTCTTTAAGGCATGATTGCTATATATTTATACATTAGTATGAAGTGGCAGAGGCTGCCAGCCATGACAAATAGATGGAAGATTTCATGTGAGCCAAAGTAGCTGTGTCTTTTGTTAAAGATAGGAAGCTTAAGCGCATAGATTACTCCACCAATGGTATATATAATACCTCCTGCAAGCAGCCAAAAAAAGGCAGCAGATGTTAATGAATTAATTATTTGTGTAAAAGCCAGAACACAAGTCCAGCCCATGGCGATATATACTACAGAGGAGAACCATTTGGGACAATTAACCCAAAAGCCTGTGACTATGAGGCCCATAATGGCCAAACCCCATATGATGCCAAGAAGCGCAATACCTACGGTATCACCCAAAGCAATCATACATATAGGAGTATAGGTACCCGCAATTAGAATATAGATCATCATATGATCAAATTTTTTCAACCTTTGATTAACTTTTTCCGATATGTTCAAGGTATGATAAATGGTGCTTGCCACATATAATAAAATCATACTTAGTATAAAAATTCCAAGGGAAATAGTATGGACATGACCTGGATTTGCTGCGGCTTTAATTAAAAGAGGAGTTGATGCAAAAACCGCCATCAACAAACCTATAAAATGTGTTACAGCACTTCCGGGATCCTTTGCATTCATAATCTTTGCTTTCATAAAACCGACTCCTTTCTGGTAACGAGTATAGTATTATTTTTTGTAGTACAGCAAGTATTTATTCGCGATATAGTTTAAAAACCGCGTCACATAGTATCAAATACTACATGACGCCTATGGCAATACTACTACATCTGGTTTTAAAATGCAAGAAAAATATTAACGTTTTATAAGTATAAAATATATGCTATACTATGAATAACCGAAAAACGTATATCATAATACATATATATAATATAAAGCTGACAGGAGAAAGAGGAATGGATCTAAATGTTGGTGATACAATTAAATTAAAAAAACCCCACCCATGTGGAAGTAGCGAATGGGAGATTTTACGTGCGGGCATGGATTTTAGGCTAAAATGTAAAGGGTGTGGACATCAAATCATGGTAACTAGAAAGCTGGTTGAGAAAAATATTAAGCAGGCAAAAAAACCACTAGATAATTAAAATCTTAAACTATGCTTTATAAAGTTTTTATTGAAAGGAAAAGAATAATGGACTACATTTTAATAGACTTAGATGGAACGATTACGAACCCTAAAGAGGGAATAACAAAGTCAGTGCAATATGCATTACGAGCGATGGATATCAATATTGATGATTTGGACAGCCTTAAAAAGCATATCGGACCACCTCTACGGGATGGATTTATGGAATATTACGGATTTGATGAGGAGAAGACTGAAAAAGCCATTATTAAATATAGAGAATATTATGGAGAAAAGGGTATTCATGAAAATGAAGTTTACGATGGTATGGAGCGTCTTCTTACCAGGCTTAAGCAGGCTGGAAAATATCTTATTGTTGCTACTTCAAAACCAGAAGAGCTGGCGGTTAAGGTGTTAGAGAACTTTCATCTTGAGCATTATTTTGATGATATCTGCGGAGCAACATTTGATGACAGGAGAGACAGTAAGGAAGCTGTAATTAGGTATGCAATAGAGAAGAACTCCATAACAGATTCTGACGGGATTGTTATGATAGGAGACAGAAAATATGATATTATAGGTGCAAAGGCGGTTGGAATCGCGTCTGTCGGAGTTTTATATGGCTTTGGAAGTGAAGAGGAGCTAAAGGAGGCAGGAGCGGACCATATCGCCGCAACTGTAGATGATTTATATGATATAATTATTGGGCTATAATCTAACTGCTGCCTATAGCTGTAGGTTGAAAGAAATCCTTGTAATTAATGACATAAAATTGTATACTTGGGATAGCTAGGTTATGCTAAAGAAAGTGGGGGTGAAGTCCTATGCAAGCTGTTAG
This sequence comes from Herbinix sp., assembly GCA_028701595.1. Lineage (GTDB taxonomy): Bacteria > Bacillota > Clostridia > Lachnospirales > Lachnospiraceae > Mobilitalea. The sequence continues at coordinate 563 of JAQVQL010000103.1, read as the reverse complement.
AGTACGAACGGATGAGGTAGTAATAGGCATGGTGGTTGCTTCCGACGTATATTCTTCCAGTGATCAACTAATTATTACAAAGGGCACAAAGCTTGATGAACGAATGATTACTAGGCTTCGTTTCTATAACATATACGGCTTATATGTGTATGATGGAAAATCTGATATAGAACCCCACAAGGAAGAATCCTATATAGAAATGCTAAGAAGCACACCAGAATTTAAGAAATTTAATCGAACATATGTTGGATCAGTCGAAAAGGTAGAGGAAAGCTTTAACCATATTATTGAAGGTGGTGAAGGCAATCTAGAGAGTCTGTTGGAAGAAACGGATAGGATTCTTAAAGAAGGTCGAAATGGGATGCATATTTTTGAAATGCTGCATGGAATTCGTAATTACGATGATATGACATACGTTCATAGTCTTAATGTTTCCCTTATATGTAGTATTTTTGCGGGTTGGCTAAAGATGTCAAAGGAAGAGACGAGAATACTAACTCAAGCTGGTCTTCTTCACGATATTGGAAAGATGCTGATACCAAAGAATATTATTTCAAAACCGG
>JAQVQL010000005.1 GCA_028701595.1 Herbinix sp. | reverse complement strand
CATCCTCTAATGTTTTAACATAAATATCTGTATTATAACAGCCATGCATATAAAGATGTTCTTTTACACTATCTTCAAATAACGCACGGTTTTCTGAACCCTCAAAGCATTTTAGCAGCTTTAATCCTTTATCTGTTTCTAACAGATAGGCCCCTCTAGCTCTATATATGTTGTATACCTTAAGAGGATATTTTTTTAATACCTCCTGGCACTTGTCTTCCAACTCAATCCACCCCCAACATTTGATAATATCTGTCTACTAATATTATGATATGTCACATAAATTCATGAATAAAATAAAGGGTTTTTAAGAGCTGGTTATTTTTAATTAGTATAAGGGGTGTATAGGTATGAACCTATACACCCCTTGAAACTTCTCCAAACGCCTATTTAATATTTCATTTGACGCGCCATATCAAGTAGGGTTTCTTTTTTGTTTAGGGTAGGATCTTCTATTACAGCATCCAGTAGATGGTTTAGCATTGTTCCCATTCTTCTACCTGGCTTAAAGCCTGCTGCTATCAAATCTTTTCCGCCAACTTTAAGTTCCTTAAGGCTGACGCATTCATTTCTTGATATCATTTCTTTATATAATTGTCTTGCCTCATCAAGTTGCTTGAATTTCTCTTTATTATTCTTGGGATTTTTACCACTAGTGTCCGCATAATTGACCTCAAATAAAAGCTCCATATATTCCTTGCCGATTTTAGCTGTGGCCTTTCTTATTCCTACGGGGGTCAGTGTAAACCGATAATCATGCCATCTAATAAGATGAACAACTGCTTCTAAGGTCTCATTGTCGAATTTCAAGTCCCTTAGTATCCGTCTTGCTGTTTTTGCACCGCTTTCCTGATGCCCATAAAAATGATTCTGACCGTCCTTTCCCATGGTAATGGTGCTGGGTTTTTCAATGTCATGGAGCAGCATTGTCCAACGTAGAATAGATCTTTCCTGATGCGAAAATCTATTTTCACTAATAGTACTGGCAACTGCACTAACAGTCCTGATGGTATGCTCTCCTACCGTGTAAGCATGGTGAACGTTCTTTTGTTCTGTTGACATCATCTTATCAAACTCAGGAAGTATCACCTTAGTGATTCCCAGCTCATATAGCAGCCTAAGCCTATCAGGATTATCAGATACAAGAAGTTTTGTTAGCTCTGTCCTTATTCTTTCTGCACTTATATTTCTTAGCAGCTCCGTCTTGGCTTTTATAGCATCTTTGGTATCTTTCTCTATCAGAAAATCTAATTGCGCAGAAAACCTAACTGCTCTAAGAAGCCTTAATGCATCCTCGTCAAATCTCTCATTGGCCATACCGACACATCGGATTAGTCTATTGTTTAGATCGTCCATTCCACCGAAAAGGTCTATAATACCGTCTGCATTGTTATATGCCATTGCGTTTATTGTGAAATCTCTTCTTTTTAAGTCCTCTTTTAGCTCCCTAGTAAATGATACCTCCAAGGGGTGACGATTATCTTCGTATGTGCCATCCAGGCGGTAAGTCGTAACCTCAAAACGATCCTTATCAAGCAGCACTGTGACAGTACCATGAGCAATTCCAGTATCGACTGTTCTTCGAAAAATTCTTTTTACCTCATGGGGCTTGGCGGAAGTTGTTATATCCCAGTCCTCAGGGTTCTTACCGAGAACCATATCACGTACACATCCCCCGACAGCATAGGCCTCATAGCCATTATCTATTAAAGTATCTATTATATATTGTACATTTTCAGGAATTTGAAACTCCATGGCTACCTCCCTCAAGCAATATGCATAATCCATTGTGAGTTAAATCTATATACTTTAATATGCCTTACCCCAATAAGCCATAGCCTTTGCAGGCTTATTACAGCATATACATTTATCATCTATATGCTCTTGTTCAAATGGCATGCAGCGGGATGTTGCACCTGTCTTGTCCTTTATTTCCATTTCACAAGCCTCATCCATACACCACATAGCCTTGATAAATCCGGGTTTTTCCTTAATGATATGTTCAAACTCTTCCATATTCTTTGCTGTATAGGTATGAGAATCGCGATGGGCTATTGCCCTCTCTAGCATATCGGCTTGAATTATCTCTAGAATCTCGCCTATTTTACTGTCTAACTCATCTAAGCTTACAAATATCTTTTCTCTAGTGTCTCTTCTTACTACGACTGCTTGATTTTTCTCTATATCCTTAGGACCTATCTCGATTCTAACAGGTATTCCTCGCATTTCCTGTTCGCTAAATTTCCAGCCTGGGGACTTATCGGAATCATCTACCTTAACCCTATAGGCATTAAGCTTATCCTTAATCTCATAGGCCTTGTCAAGGACACCTTCCTTATTCTGAGCTATGGGTATAATCATAGCTTGAACAGGTGCTATTCTTGGAGGTAGAACCAATCCGCTGTTATCACCATGAACCATAATTATAGCGCCAATAATTCTTGTGGAAAGTCCCCAAGACGTCTGATGTACATATTGAAGTTGGTTGTTTTTATCTGTATATTGAATATCAAATGCTTTCGCAAAGCCATCTCCGAAATCATGACTGGTTCCCGATTGCAATGCCTTACCATCATGCATCATTGCCTCTATCGTGTAGGTTGCTTCTGCTCCAGCAAACTTTTCCTTATCGGATTTCCTGCCCTTAATCATTGGTATCGCAAGTATATTTTCACAGAAATCGGCATACACATTAAGCATCTGAATGGTTCTCTCGTTAGCCTCTTCCTTTGTTGCATGAGCAGTATGTCCCTCCTGCCATAAAAATTCAGTTGAGCGAAGGAAAGGTCTTGTGGTCTTCTCCCATCTAACTACTGAGCACCATTGATTATATAATTTTGGCAGGTCGCGATATGATTGAATTATATTCGAATAAAAATCACAGAATAGGGTTTCCGATGTAGGGCGTACACATAATCTATCCTGAAGCTTTTCATCACCACCATGGGTAACCCATGCAACCTCGGGAGCAAAGCCCTCCACATGATCCTTCTCCTTCTGCAGAAGGCTCTCTGGAATAAATAAAGGCATATAGACATTCTCCACGCCGGTATTCTTAAAATCCGAATCTAATTGTCTTTGAATGTTTTCCCAAAGAGCATAGCCATATGGGCGTATAATCATACAACCTTTTACGCTGGAGTATTCAATAAGCTCTGCTTTTTTAACAACGTCTGTGTACCACTGTGCAAAATCCTCTTCCATTGAAGTGATTTCCTCAACCAATTTCTTATCCTGTGCCATAATGTTTTCTCCTTCATAACTCCTCCTTATGTTGGAGGTTTAATTTTTAAAATTGCATTTTTTAGTAGGATGCAATTTCCTGTTAAATAAAAAAAGCCCTTCATCCCACCAAGGGACCGAAAGACTCGGCGTTACCACCCTAATTAGCTTATAAGCTCCTGCTTATTCACTCTCTCTTTACCGTTAACGCCGGTTATACGTTGTATTTGGGGAGATTCTCCTTCATACAAGACTCCAAGGGCTGGTTCAAAAACCATTGCATAAGAAGCTCGCACCATAACTTCTCTCTCTGAGATGCCTTTGTTTTCTACTATTCCTTATCAACGCCAATTAACGTACTTTATTTTATTCCAGATTTCCACCTTTGTCAAGTGTGTATAACTTATCAGCATTATGTGTGTCTAAATCTTTCTTCTCATTTATTCCCTTAAAAATGGTTATAATTATGATAAGTCCAATAGGTCCAAGAATAAATCCAGCTATTCCAAAAAGTTTCAAGCCGATGTACATTGATATTAATGTATATAAGGGTCTGATTCCAATTCTATTACCGATTAGCTTAGGTTCTGCCACCTCACGGATAATTTGGCAGAGAAGATATACAGTAACTAGGACTGCAGCAGCAAAAATATTACCGTTTATAAGCATGGCAATACTCCATGGTATTAATATCATTCCACTTCCTATAATAGGCAAAGCATCTAAGATAGCAATTAGTATTCCCAGTAACAAAGCATATTCGTTACCTATTATTACCAATCCAGTAACACAGCACACTGCCACTAGAACCATAATAAGAAGCTGCGCCCTTAGATATGCTATTCCTGCATCTGCTAATCTCACCGTAACCTTGTTAATGTCAATATACAGATTGGAATTTTCATATTTTTTTCTAAGCTCCGGTGCTTCCTTTGTTATAAGAATTGCAGATATGAGTATAATTAAAATTATACCTACAAGGGCAATGATTTTCACAGTAAAGCTTACAGTCCGTGTAGTCATACCTGGAATAAAATCTGTTTTAACCTTATCAACCATTTTTAGTATATTATCATCTATTTCTGTACGAGCACTTCCTGCTGTAAGTCCTAAGATTTCATCACAGTTACTACAGATATTATCAAGCTTACCAGCTAATATATTTAAATAGGCTGGGATGCTTCTGGCAAAATTTACTGCCTGCTTAATTAATAGTTTTCCTAAATAATACAAACCCCATCCCGTAATAATGACCAGCAGCAGAAGAGATGCCGACCCTCCAACTGTTCTTGGAATCTTAGCTTTTTTGTATAGAAATTCTGTACTTGGACGTATAATCCATGCCAATAAGTAAGCAAATATAAAGGGTAATATAAGAGGCAGTATAAAAATAAATCCCAAATAAACACCAAGAGTTATAACAACTAGCATAATAAACAGTTTTACTCTCTCATTCATATTCTCCCACATCTTCATACTTAACCTCCCCAAGTTAATGTTCTTTTAACATAAAAAGAGAATTCATTTTTTATGAATCCTCTTATCTTTATTTTCTGTTATAACTATTTTTATATCCTCGGGGATAATTTGAAATAAAAAGGATATATTATCTTGTTTAGAGCTTATCTTCAAAAAATTTAACCCTCAACAATCTCTATCTGAATATAGCTTACATTTGCAAAACATGCCGCCTTGGCTAAATCAATATTCTCCATTACAAGAAATCCGTCATCCTGCTTCTTTACTTTGATTATCCTATCTTTTATATATTTTTTGGCTTTAAGATTGTTTATCATATCATTAAGACGGGATTTGTCTTCCTCATCATTAATCTCTGCAAATTTTAAGCATTTAGGTGAGACCAGTCTTTTAGTAGCTTTTTGGGGATTAGCATAGAACTCATTAGCTTCCTCTATTATAATATTGGCGATGGTTTCCGGATCGCAGAAGGTTCCATCTATAACTAGATTATAATTCGTAAAATCCATATAATTCAGATTGTAGATATCCTTATAGCGTATTCTTTCCGTATTAGCCCTTTCGGCAAGCAAGGCCTTTGCCTCCTCAAGCGATGAATATTTCTCCACTGGGCCTCTTTGATCATTCATAACACGATATGCAGCAACATCAAGGCTTACAGAGACAAAAACCTTAAAGGAAAACTCTACAAAGTTCCATGCAAGTCTGGAATCAAATATAATATTCTTATCCTTATTTTCTCTTGAGATACGGGCTGTTTCATCATCAATCATATTATCGTATTTACGATCACTCATCATTAATTGATTAAGCTCTAGAGTACTTAGATTCATCTGCTTGGCCAGCTCTCTTTGAAGCTTTCCCGTTGAATAAACCTCGAAATTGTATTTTTCACTAAGAAGCTTTGCTACGGTTGATTTGCCGCTTCCTAGGTTGCCTGTAATTGTAATATGCATTTGGATTCCTTCCTTCTCGGGACAGTTTTATTAATGTATTATATCTGACTTAACCTTAAAACACAACACCTTAGTAGCTTAGCGTATAGATATTAGTCCTCAGTCCTCATAGTTATAAGATTAGCCTGAAGCATAGCCACTTCATCCTTATCATGAGTAATGATTATTAGTGTTTTGTTTTTTGTGTTTTCCTTTACATAATTAATAACCTGTATTTTTAGCTCTTCATCCAATCCCTTAAAGGGTTCGTCCATAAGTAGCACATCATATTCCGACAGTATCGCTCTTACTATTGCTACCCTTCTTCTCATTCCCCCGCTCAATGCCTTAACTGGCTTACCTTCATACTCTGTTAAGCCAATCTTCGATAAGTTTCTCTCAACCTTTTCTTTAGTCACATCCTTATTACTGACAAGCATTATATTCTTAATGGCATCCCAATGTTCTATTAATCGCTCCTCCTGAAATACCGCCGATATCTTCTTATCCGAAAGACCTGTTATTTCTCCAGAATCGGGTTCGAGTAGACCCATTAGTATGTATGCCAATGTGGTTTTTCCAACACCTGAGGCTCCCATGATGCAGGTATATAAGCCCTCAGAAAATGACATTGTGACCTTGTCAAGCACCTGCTGCCCATTAAAGCTTTTACATATATTATCCACCTTAATGTCCATAATTTCCCCTTCTTAAGAATTTCGAGTTTTGTTTTGAATATTGCCATAGTACTTAAGGATTTTCATCATCACTTTTTCAAATAGCACACTTAAAAGTATAATTACCACTGTCCAGGCAAAAAGCTCCTTTATCATAAGATAAAGCTTAGCTTCATAAAGATTTAGACCTATAGAATTTGCTGGTCTTCCTATAACCTCAGCGGCAATACCGGATTTAAAGCTAAAGCCAAGTCCGATTGATATGGCAGATACCACAAAGGGCATAACAGCCGGAAAATATATGGCCTTAATCCGCTTCCATCCACCTATATCAAATACCTTGGCCATTTCCAGTAGCTTATCATCTGTACTTTGCAGTCCATGCAATATGTTTGAAAATGATACGGGAAGCACCATTAAAAACGAAATTAATATGGATAAATTAACCGATTTTATCCAGACTAAAGCCAATATAATGAAGGAAGCGACCGGTGTTGCTTTTATCACCTTAAGTAAGGGTGAAATCACCTCATATATCACTTTGCTTTTATAGGATAAGGTGGCAAGCATAGCCCCTGTAATTAACCCCAGGAAAAAACCCAAGATTATACGTATAAATGAGTTGGCTATACTAAACCAAAATCCTGCACTCTTACCAAGAACAAGCGTAGTATAAATAACACTTTTTGGAGACGGTAGAAAGAGCTCTTGATTGATTATTCTGCATAGTATATCCCATACAAATATCCAGAAGCACAGGACAAGTAGCTTTATGCCAAAGCTATTAATCCTGCTCTTGCTTGAATTACTATCAGTGCTCATATCTTTATCAATCATACCCTTCATATCCATCTCCTTTTATAACTTTGATAAGCAGATTAGTTCACGTGGTAGAAGTCGTCTGCGGGTAGTGCTCCTCCGACTGCCTTTGGATTCTGCTCAAACAAGACACCTAGATAGCCCTTTACCATTTCCTTCATCTCATTATTTCTTATTAGGGTAATATTACAATATGGTAATGCTTTCTTTGCTATAACTGCCTTAAAGAGTCCGAACTTTTCTACAAGCTCTGCTGCCTTTTCTACATCACTATTTACAAAATTGGCACTTTCCTCATACTCATTCAAAAACTCCTCAACAGCTTCAGGGTTGTTCTTAAGAAACTCACTGTTTACAACTACTACGCCTGTAACCACTCCATTATTATTGTTTGCTGCTTTCCATTCCTTCTCGATATCCAGTGCAATACGAACTTTATCATTATTCACCATTACTGTGGTTACATAGGGCTGAGGTAACATTGCGATGGCATCTGTAGCACCTTCTAGCATAGCAGCTACCTCTGTAGCTTCTGTTTTATACTCTATTGTTACGTCCTTTTCCGAATCCAGTCCATATAAGCTAAGTAGGTAATTAAGCGTATACTGGGGTGTGGTTCCAAAGCCTGTGGAGTATATTGTCTTTCCTTTAAGATCCTCTACAGCATTAATTGTGTTACCAGTTTCTACGATATATAATACTCCGAGAGTATTTATCCCAGCGATTTTAATATTTCCTTCTGTCTTGTTATATAATACTGAGGCCAGGTTGCATGGAACAGCTGCAATATCAAACTCTCCCTTTACTAAGCCTGTACTTATAACATCAGCTTCTCCAGCTACTGTAAAATTATAGTCATTGGCCGTTTTGCCACCCTCTGCGTCTTCCATTAGCTTTACCATCCCCATGCCTGTGGGTCCTTTTAAGGCAGCAATATTAATCTCTATTTTTTCTTTATTTGATTTTGCATCTTTTGTATCCTTGTCGCAACCGCTAAGAGCCGTAAAGGTTAATATTAGTATTGTAGCTATTATCATGAGATATTTACTTCTTATTCTTTTTTTCATTTTATTGATAGCCTCCAGTTTTATTTTTTAGAATATATAGTCTTCACACTGATTCCCTCTAGCATTCCCAACTTTCCTGCAAGGGTACTGATAATATCCTGCTCAGCATGAATTACTATACTGATGATACTGATATTCTTTTCGCGGTAGGGTATGCCCATTCTGCCGATTATGTTTTCACCATACTCATGAAGCAGATTATTTAGCTTCTCTACCGAATCAGTTTCCTCCACAATAATTCCTATCTGGGCAATTCTCTTATCCATATTTACCTCCTATTGTGCTGGCATCAACAAAACGCGTGAATGCGCATCCCTGCTGAGCATTTTTAATTGAATAGAACGAACTTTCCTATTAAATTAAAAGCCCTATGCCATAGACACTTCATTGCCAATGGACATAGGGCTAAATAAAATCAAGCAAACAACAAAAAGCTCCTTATTTCTCGGGCGTCCCCTACGATTAGGTACTTTTTATTTTATCTTCCTATGCCTCTCTGTCAGGTATCCCTTCTAGATTGGCTTTGCTTATAGTAGCATATTGTGAAATTTTTGTCAATAAGTAAGAGTGATTTTTTCAAAAGATATAATGTTATACCTTAAATCGATAACCCACTCCCCAGATAGTTTCTATATACTGAGGTTTTGAGGTGTTATATTCTACCTTCTCACGAATCTTTTTAATATGAACTGTTACTGTTGCTATATCTCCGATAGATTCCATATCCCAGATCTCTCTGAAGAGCTCATCCTTCGTATATACATGATTAGGGTTCTCAGCCAAAAATGTTAAAAGGTCAAATTCCTTTGTAGTAAATACTTTTTCCTCGTCATTAACAAACACTCTTCTAGCCGTCTTGTCAATCTTAAGGCCCCTTATCTCTATAACCTCGTTTTCTTTTTGACCCGATCCGATTAATCGCTCATATCTGGCAAGGTGAGCCTTTACTCTGGCAACAAGCTCACTGGGACTAAAGGGCTTTGTAATATAATCATCAGCTCCTATTCCCAGTCCGCGAATTTTATCAATATCTTCCTTTTTAGCGGACACCATAATAACTGGGATGTTCTTTTCTTCCCTAATGCGTTTGCAGATTTCAAAACCATCCATATTAGGAAGCATCAAATCCAGAATAATTAAGCTAAAGTCCTCATTAAGAGCTCTATCTACTCCCGCATCTCCCGTAGTAGATACCTCCACTTCAAAACCTGAAAGCTCCAAATAATCCTTCTCAAGCTCGGCTATGGATAATTCATCTTCAATTATTAGAATTCTTTTCATTACATTCCTCCTAGGTAAACTCCAAATTTAAATTACATTCAACGGAGGAATTTTCCTCCATCCTAAACAGCCTTTTTAAGTGTAAAGCTTATGGTAGTGCCTTTATTTTTCTCGCTCTCTGCCCATACTTTACCGAAGTGATCCTCTATGACTTTCTTTGCTATGGCAAGGCCTAAGCCGCTGCCTCCAGATTTTGTGCTTCTTGAGGCATCTGCTCTATAGAAGCGATCAAAAATAAATGGTAATTCTTCTTCATCAATCCCTAGTCCGTTATCCTCTATATCAACCCTGACGGATTCCTCGTTATCCATTATTCTAATCTTTATAATACCTTCTGGCTTATCCATATATTTTACAGAATTGCTGATAATATTATGAATAACTCTTTTTAGCTGCTCTACATCAGCAACCACCTTAACATCACGGTCCACAAGATTTTCATAGACTACTTTTATATTCTCAACCTCTAGCTCAAGATGTAAATCCTCAACACAGTCTTCAAAATATTCAGCCAAACTGATATCACTAAATAAATATGGTATTGTATTGCAGTCAATCTTAGCATAATAGGCCAGCTCATCTACCAGTGCAGACATATCATTTGCCTTCATATATATGGTCTTTAAGTACTTATTCTGTTTCTCCTCGGTGACCGCCACGCCATCAATCAGTCCCTCTGAATATCCTTTGATAGCGGTCAGAGGTGTCTTTAGGTCATGGGATATGTTACTAACTAGCTCCTTAATGTCCTCCTCATACTGTAGTCTATCATCAATAAGCCTCTTAAGGCGCAGTCTCATGCTTTCAAAATCGTCGCACAGCTGACCGATTTCATCCTTAGTAACCACGGTTACGGAGTAATCCAAATTGCCTTCCTTAATATGATCCGTTGCCACCCTAAGAACATTCAAAGGCTTAAGAATACTCCGATATATCCAGAACATCAAAAGGCATGCTGTAAAGAACAATATTATAATAAAGGATATCATGGTTTGCGTAGCAACCGCCTTAATCTGTGGCATAAGAACATTCAAATCTGTAATAACAAATATTGTTCCCATACTATTGTCTGTATATTTAAAGTCCTGTAGCTTAACAAGAAATGGGTTCTTGCCTCCCAAATAGATTCCACCATCGACATCGGTACTTGCCGTTCCATAGTTCGGGAGTAAACCACCTATCATATCACGTTTTTCTTCATCACCCACATATATAAATTCATCATTCTTTCTTACGGCTAAAAAGGAATGCTTTGGTTTCAGCATATCATTTATCTCAATATAGTAGTCCATGTCACTTAGCTTCTCTGAAGAATTCAATGAATACAACTTAATCTCATTAAATATTCCCCTTGTAACTCTATTGAGAATTTGAATGGGATTTGTGATTACCTGTATGGTCTTTGCTTCAACATCATAGGATTCATGAATCGAATCCATCTGAAATCGAACTATAGTCCCAGCGGCTATAGATATCAATATAACAGGCATTGCTATCATAATAAGAAACGCAATAATTAGTCTATGCTTAAGCTTCATATTTCACCTTTCCAATCTACAGATAAGTATATCATATATATGTAAACCATGCATCTTAAGGAATTATGCTAAATATAAAGTTTTTATGAAATAGCTGCAGTCTGATATCAGACATCTTTATTTTATATAAGCTTTAAGATCTTCTACCTTATCAAGTCTTTCCCATGTAAAGTCCTTATCGTCTCTTCCAAAATGTCCATATGAGGCTGTCTTCTGATAAATAGGTCTTCTTAGATCAAGCATCTTTATAATCCCTGCAGGACGAAGGTCAAAATGCTTTCTTATAATTGAAACCAACTCAGCATCAGACAGCTTGCCGGTACCGAAGGTATCTATCATAACGGATGTAGGCTCAGCTACCCCTATAGCATATGAAAGCTGTATCTCACAACGCTTAGCTAGTCCAGCCGCTACAATGTTTTTAGCAACATATCGTGCTGCATAGGCTGCAGAGCGATCGACCTTCGTACAGTCCTTACCTGAAAAAGCTCCTCCTCCATGTCTTGCATAGCCACCATAAGTATCAACTATGATCTTTCTTCCAGTAAGTCCGCTATCTCCATTAGGTCCTCCTATAACAAATCTTCCCGTAGGATTAATATAAATCTTTGTTCTTTCATCTATTAGCTCCTGAGGTAATACTTCATCTAATACATACTTCTTAATTTCTTTTCTTAATTTCTCTATGGATACCTTCTCGTCATGCTGAGTAGACAATACTACTGCGTCCAGATGGATAGGTCGGCCATCCTCATCATACTCTACTGTAACCTGAGATTTTCCGTCAGGTCTTAGGTAATCCAAAATCTTTTCCTTTCTGACTTGAGAAAGTCTATAGGTTAACTCATGAGCAAGAAATATAGCATATGGCATATATTCCTTGGTCTCATCGGTTGCATAACCGAACATCATTCCTTGGTCCCCTGCTCCAATAAGTGACATATCCTCATCGTCAGCCATGTTTTCCTTAGCTTCATATGACTTGTCCACTCCAAGAGCGATGTCCTGTGATTGTTCATTTAGCGCGACTATTACCCCACAGGTCTCTGCATCAAAGCCATACTTTGCTCTGTCATATCCGATCTTTTTAATGGTTTCTCTAACTATCTTTTGTATGTCCACATAGCCCTGTGTTGTAATCTCACCCATTACAAGTACCAATCCAGTTGTTACAGCCGTTTCGCAGGCCACTCTGCTCATGGGATCCTGTTTTAGTAATTCGTCTAATATTGCGTCTGAAATTTGGTCACAGATTTTATCCGGATGACCTTCTGTTACAGATTCTGATGTAAATAATCTTTTTTCCATGTTTTTTCCTCAGCTTTCTAATAAATTTTATTACAATGAGTTCAAGTCGTACTTTACGATATCTAGTAAATAAAATAAGCCCACAATAAGTGGACTTGATAATCTTAATCAAATCCCCTTATTGTTCGATTGCTCGCTCAGGTTGGCACCTTCCGTATAAAGGGGTTGCCGTGACATCACAGAGCCTTACCTCTCCGTCACTCTGAATAAGAGAAATTATATATATGATGATACGCTTTATTATGTCACTAGTCAAGTTAAACATTGACTTTTAGTTGTTTTATAACTATACTGAAATTAACTCCTAGTATGTTTATATGCATAAATAATCGATGGGAAAGGAGCGCCAATACATATTCTATGGCTGATGTAATCCTATGAATATCATAAAGATTTTAACATCACAAGCTATACCCGGAATGGTTGTTTCGGACGATGTATATACGAAGGATCTTCATCTTGTAATTAGTAAGGACACAACTCTTACAGATAGGATCATAACTCGGCTCGAATTTTATTCAATAACAGATTTTTCAGTGTATTCAGACGACAGCCTAATGGAAGTTGCGAAGAATTACGTTGAGAATACCTTTTATAGTGAGATAAAAAGAAGTGACTCCTTCAAACGTTTTCACAAAACATATCGAAACACAGTCAAACATTTTAAAGGTTCCATTGATAATCTGATCGAGAATAATCAAGAGGTACACCCTGATCAGCTCTTAGCTGATGTAAGCAAAATACTATTTCAGTGTAATACCAACATTGAACTTTTTAATATGTTACATTGCTTGAGAGAATATGATGATACCACCTACATTCATAGTCTGAATGTATCGTTAATATGTAATATATTGGGCAAATGGCTCAATTTCATGCCCGAGGATTTAGATGTTGTTACTCTCTGCGGTTTGCTACATGATATAGGAAAGCTCCTGATTCCAAATAGCATAATTTCAAAACCCGCAAAGCTTACTAATGAAGAGTTTGCTCTTATAAAAACTCATACCATTCGAGGCTATAATATATTAAAAGATAAAAATGTAGATGACAGAATAAAGAACGTCGCATTAATGCATCATGAACGATGTGATGGTAGCGGTTATCCAAACGGATTAGTAGAGCATGAAACTGACCCCTTTGCTAAGCTGGTAGCAATTGCCGACGTATATGATGCCATGACCTGTGCAAGAGTCTACAGAGGACCCTTATGCCCCTTCGAGGTTATTAATCTTTTTGAAACAGAAGGCTATTTAAAATATGACACAAAATATCTCCTCACCTTTTTGGAAGGGATAGTACAGACATATATTAATAATAATGTGCGACTAAGCAACAATATGGAAGGAGAAATAGTTCTGATTAACAAATTTGAGCTATCAAGACCTATAGTAATGGTTGGTGCCGATTTTATAGATTTGTCTAAGCATCGCAACCTATATATAGAAGCACTGATTTAGCAAGACAAGAGGACGTATCATCTGTCTTATTTCTACGAAATAAGACAGATGATACGTCCTCTTGTCTTGCCGTTCTTATATTAACTTACTTTAAGTTTGAATTTTTTAATGGCTTTTAAATCGTTTGAATCTACCTTAGCGATTGCTGCTCCTAGCTTCTGTATCTTGCTTTCAAAATCTTCATAGCCTCGCTCTATATATTCTACATTCTCAACTATTGTATAGCCTTCAGCCATAATGCCCGCCATAACCAACGCGGCTCCACCACGTAAATCAGAGGCACTGACAATCGCTCCCGTTAGACGCTCTACACCAGTAATAATTGCGGTATTGCTTTCTACCACCTTAATAGATGCTCCCATCTTGGTTAGCTCATCAACAAATTTAAATCTATTTTCAAAAATACTTTCGGTTACGATGCTTGTTCCTGTTGATAAGGATAACAGGGTTGTCATCAATGGTTGCATGTCAGTTAAAAATCCCGGATAAACTAATGTCTTAACATGAGCACTGCCCGGCCTGCCATCAGCTACTACTCTAACCGCATCATCATATTCTTCTACCTTTACTCCTACCTCTAAAAGCTTTGCTGTAAATGCTTCAAGATGTTTGGGAATGACATTTTTGATTAACACATCTCCCCTTGAGGCTGCAGCTGCAAACATAAAGGTTCCTGCTTCTATCTGATCGGGAATAATTGAATACTCACTTCCATGAAGCTTTGATACTCCCTTTATACGTATAACATCAGTACCAGCTCCCTTTATATTAGCACCCATACTATTTAAAAAGTTTGCAACATCTACAACATGAGGTTCTTTTGCTGCATTTTCAAGGGTTGTCTGTCCCTCTGCCATACTAGCCGCTAACATAACATTAATCGTTGCTCCTACACTTGACTCATCAAAGTATATAGATGCACCGATTAGTTTTTCTGCTTTTGCACAGATTAATCCATGTTCAATTTTTACTTCTGAACCCAAAGCATCAAATCCTTTAATATGCCTGTCAATAGGTCTGCTTCCAATATTGCAGCCACCGGGTAATGCTATCTGTGCCTTATTATATTTACCAAGTAAAGCTCCAACCAAATAATAGGATCCTCTAATTTTTCTAACATTATCAGTATCTGCTTTTGTAGTATTGATTCTTGAAGCATTAATTTTTATTGTATGCTTTCCTATTCTATCAACCTTTGCACCTAATTCCTCTAATACATCTAGTAAAATATCTATATCACTAATATCAGGAACATTCTCTATCTTAACAGTTTCGTCAGTCATAATAGCAGCTGCAATTATTCCTAGTGCCGCGTTCTTATAACCGCTGATTGTTACTTCCCCTCTTAACGGACTTCCACCCTTTATAATGTATTGCTCCATTGCACACCTCATATTTTATCTATTTTGTTGTTAATTCTGCCAATAATTAGAGCTATGTTTTGTTAAAATTTATCTACTGTTTTGATTATACCACAATGTGGGATTTTGTAAATCATTTTTTAGATTTTATAATTACCTTAATTACGTAAATACACCATTTTATGCCACCCCTTTCTTTTCTATACTTTATTGATAGAATTATTTTATATAAAATCCTTTTTTATATACATATAATCTTCTGAAAAAGAAAGGAAAAGTATCGATAATAACTATTTTTAATCATCTTGTCTGATAATAATTGAAGAAATCTACAATTCATGATACAATGTTCATGAAATGTAATACTAATCACTAGAGATTATACATATATTTATAGATTTGTCAAATTTGTGTTCTTTTTACTTGATATTTTAAGGAGATGATAACATGGCACCAAAATACATAACAATCGAATCCGTAACAGGTGGTGTTAACAATCGTGTGAAGCAGGATCTAAAATTTAAAACAGGCAATTTTGTTTGGCGCATTAAATTTACCGCCCCTCTTAAGCCTTCAACGGTAAATAACAAGAATTTGAATGTAACTACCGTAAATAACACACCTTTATTAACAAATATTCGTTATGATTCTGTAAATAATTATATAGAAATTGAGCCTTTGGAACCATATAATAAAAACGAATCTTATCTTTTACATGTATCCCGTATGGTTGAATCAAAAAGAGGGCAGAAATTACAGGATGATATAGTAATTCAATTTAAGATGTGATCTCATTAGTAAAATCCTCTGGCAATAATGATAGTACATCTACATCTGCCAGTCTTCCTTCTGCGGCAAGCTTAGGTAATTGTTTTCCTACTCTTAAGTCTGCCGAAGTCATAGCATTTTGAACGTATTTTGTTATGCTTTCCAGTCTCTTTTCTTTTTCCGTATTAGAAATTATTTCACATACTCCTTCCCTTAGCACTTCATGGGCTAAGGGTTGTATTTTGTATTCTCTAAGCGTTATATATGAGTAAGCAAACCCTATCAAGTCTTGTTCTGTATACACAGGTAGGTGTATTCTGTTCTTAAATAACTCCATAAGCTTTGGGCACTCCCTAAACAATCTGTTCATGTTTTTCTTGTTTTCCTCAAATATAACAGCCATATCTCCATGAAAATATTTGATAAGCTCTAGCAGCTTGTCAATAGTAGGTTTTCTTAATTCACTAGCATTTTCAATAACAAGACAAGTGTTTCGTAATTCCTCCTTCATGCTCGTTATATCTATTTCATTTAATTTAATCGCTGAAATCTTAGCTATTTTAGATGTTTTTATCTTACCCGTTCTATTTAAAAATATAGCAATATCCTTAGCCAAAGTGGTCTTGCCGGACATAGGAGGTCCTGTTATAATCATTTGTACACTTTTTGTACGTTTGCTCATGATTAATTCAAGACTCTTAGCAAGCTGCTTTTGAATAGACTTTACATGAAGAAAATTCCCAAATATCTGGTTTATATCTATGTCTAGACTAGTAGACAGCTTCCCCAGCCTTTCTAAATCCTCATTCTCACTTTCACTTTCTTCCTCAGTAGCCATAAGCATATCTACTTCTTTTCCAACACTTATAGCAAGTTCATCTAAGGCTTGATCTTCAGGCTCGTCGTGTAGGTCGATTTCAACTGTTTCATCAAAGGTATCCTCGTCGCCCTCATGAACATAATCAAGGTTGTCCTCGTCATCAACCTGCACCTCTTCTTCTTTTGGCATTATATCATTCTCTGGATTTTCCTCTATATCGGGGATTTTGCCCGTGTTAAAAGTTCTATTCTTAAGGTTTTCTATGATTTCATCCTTGTCAACCTCGCCAGAATAATAGGCTTTAAGAATTTTTGCTTTTTCAACATAGCTCCCCTCCCCAAACCATAAAATCAGGTCTGAGCATTCTTGAATACATTCCTTTTCCATTCCGGCCTTATAATAAAGCTTTGCCAGTTCATAAGCCCATTTCTCCATATATGTGTATTCCTTTAGTTTCTTTAAGGAATCTATCAGGATGATATAGGGCTCCTTTTTGGCTTTATCAATTCTATATCGAAATATAAATATACTAAAATCATTGGGGGCTACTTCTTCATACTCACTTAGATAAAGCTCTGCCTCCTCTATGTTCTTCATACCAATCGACGCCTGTACCATCTGATACAATGTTCTTCTTGTTTTTGACTTCTTGTATACTCTATTAAGGAGTTCCATGGCTTCATTATATTTTTCATTTTGAATATATACATCTGCCAAAAGACTAAGGTCAGCTATATTTTTTACTTTTTTTAGTGCCATGGTGTCCATTATTTTCTGAGCAGAGTCAAAATCACCCTCTTGAACTCTTCTTCTAATCTCTTCCGTCTTTACGATAATATCATAGCTTCCCATCTCTCTATCTCCTTACCTACATACTATAATCAGGTTTCTTTATAATATATCAGTGTATCCACCAGTTCTTTTGTCAGTTCAATATTTTCCTTTTGCAACAAGCGGTGTCTTCCCTCAGTCTCTCTGACTTTCTTTAGCCTTGTTCTGATAAATCTGGCATATGCCTCCTCAAAAACTGGTTGTATAGTAAATTTATCTCTTAATTTCTTGGCAAAGGGACAATAGGTAGCCATGATTTCTCTAACAGGTTTATTTAATTTTATGGCTCCTTTGGATTCATAATTAACCCAAGCCTCATAGTCAATAACAAATATCTCTCTGCTGTTATTTCTACCCTTTTGTATCTGAAGTTTAAGCTTTTCCCTTCTTTCCTCCGAAAGTTCTCTGTTCTTTCTATAAAACTGAAGATAATCGGAGTATTCTGAGGTTAAGGATTTAACCTTTATATCATTCCATGCTGTGCCCTCTATTGTTCTGCACATCTCCCAACGGAATCTGCCGCATACCTTGACTAGGTTGAGGAACAGATTGGTTTCACAGAAGATCGGAAACAAAAACCGCCCTGGACTGTTTCTCTTCTTACCAGTAATTTCCTGCCACATAACACCATTGATTCCTAGCGTGGGCATTAATACTATATCGGGAAATACTCTTTCTACTATATATTCCTTTTCTATGTTTTTTTCTTTATTAACATATAGCGTTTCACGGTCAAAGACTGAATAATCAATCTCCATAAGCTTGTTGATAGCTTCTTTCATAACACTTGGTTTAACATAGGATTTATCTGGTTGACCATACATCATATCCTTGTGTAGCACAGGTGCAAAAGTGCTAATTTGTCCATTTGTAGTCCTGTTGTTATAGCGAAACATGTTATTTATCTCGTAATCAAGCTTTCTTTCCATATCAGTGGCATATTCTTTTGCTTGCTTGTCTGTTATCTTTCCCTTGTTCTTTAGAGATGAAATCATCTCATTATATTCTAAGTCAAATTCATTTTTTGATGGCTCTTTCTTGCCTTCATAAATCAATTTCAACCATTCCTTCATATTATATACATAGATATTACCCGAGTCATCCTCTTCCTCTAGAAAATAAAGAGATAAGAGCTGCTCGTTGTCCAGAAGCCTTTCATCTGCATACCCATACTTCAAAAACATATCAATAACTCTAGGAACATTTTTATCCTTGTATGCCTTTAGGAATACCTTTTTATATATTTCATAATGCTGATCTGTAAGTTGTTTTCTGATTTTTCTAGCATTATCATCCATGGATAGCCTATCCCTTAGGTTGACAAAATCCAGCATGACATCTTGTGATTTCTTAGCTATGTCTGGATCCATTCCTGAGTAATCGAGAATCTGCTTATAGGATTGTCCAAGCTCTGCGATGATCTTTTGGGCATCCTCCATTGAATATTTTAAATATGTTTGTACACTCATTTCCTTACCCTTGGTGCCGGTAATAAGCAGATGATAAGCCTCCTCCATCCGCTTACGATTTATCTTCATTTCTCTTCCTAACCTATTTTTAAAGAAGACCTCTGTCCTGTTAATTTCCTCGATAATACTATCCATGTTATCTATTAGTTCTATGTTATTACCGTCAGCATTGGTGACCTCAATTGCATAGGCAGCCATTAATCCAAAAAGACTAGTGTCAGTATCATTTATAAGGCACTCTGACATAACAAAAAGCTTTCCAGAATAGTCCTGTAAAATCTCGTTGAGCTGATTTATCAGCTCTATCTGGTCCTCAAGCTGATACATAGTAATAATACTACTATGGGAATAATATGACTTTATTACATCGGCGGGAATAAGCGCTCCCTCTTTATAGTAATTAATCTTTTCTAAGTCTGGTGCAATAGAGCTTTCGAATTCTTTTAATTCGTCGACCCATTTTGGCTTCCTTGCAGTATATCCCAGCTTAGATGCCGACTCAAAATATAGCTTAAATGTGTCTGTTAAGAAATTATATAAGCCAAGACCGTGCTTTAATATGTCCTTGTACAGCTTACCTAGCTCACTAATAACCCTGTTCATGGACATAATAAAAAATCCATTATAATCTTTATTAATGGAAAGAATCCCTTCTAAATCATCCTTATGATCTACATCAAACGCATAGAAAGCAACATCTTCCATTGCCGTATATGTACTTTGGTATTTTCCATGTAAAACATCACTTACTGCTAAGAATGAACCCGGACCCATCATATATCTTGCTCCCTCATGATGAATCTGAACATGTCCCTTAATTACTAGGGCTATACTTGATAAGGGCTCACCCTCTATATAAATAATAGTCCCTTTTGGAAATTGATTCACTGCATTCAAGTTTATTTTTTGCTTCAATCGAATCTCTCCAGTTCATTTTATTTTTCATACATATATACAATTATATACTATAAATGCGCTAATACAAAGCATATTTTTACGAATTAACCTTTATTAGCACAAAATTCTTATCCGTTTTTTATAATCGTTACAATTTTTCGGACAAAACCTCTAATTGTATAAAAAAAGATAGATGCCTTAGGCAGCTATCTTAAATATATAATTTTATTCCGTGCATTCTGCTTCGAATGATCACCACAAGCGTTACCTTTACAGTTAACTCAATCCAGGTGACCTTACGGCACACAGAAGCTTTCGCTTAGTGCTGCTTCATTCCTGACCTGACACGGTTCACGAATTCCTGTTGCGTAAGACCCAGACGTCAACATCACTTATAAAGGGCAGCCTCACAGTAAGTCACCCTAGGCAGAATATCACCCCTGCTGTAGCGGATTGCAGGTACAGGGCACCGCTATCTCCCCGGCTGCACGGAAGTTTTTTGACATAGTTGTTTCTGAGCTGTATGCAAAGTATACAGCTTCCCCGCCTCACTGTCAACCCTCAAGCTTTTCCATTTTGTTACGAATTCTTAGCTCTTTAAAAAAGGTTTGCAGCACCTGTGTACATTCATCTCTTAGCACTCCTGTTGTTAACTCGACCTGATGATTAAACTCCTCCATCTGCAAAAGATTTAGTATTGAACCCCCGCACCCTGCCTTCGGATTCATAGTTCCTATTACGGCTCTTTTAATCCTAGCCTGAACTATGGCTCCAGAACACATCTGGCATGGTTCCAATGTAATATATATGGTGCAATCCTCCAAACGCCAGTCCCCCATGTTCTTGCTAGCTTTACTAATAGCTGCAAGCTCGGCATGAGCAAGAGTCGTTTTATTCGTATTCCTTCTGTTGTAGCCTCTGCCTATTATCTTATCCTGATAAACAATGACACAGCCAATGGGTACCTCACCTAAAAGATACGCCTTTTTTGCCTGCTTCAAGGCTTCTCTCATATATTTTTCATCCGTCATGTTATCAATTCCTTTTCTATAGATCAATTTTATGCTATTATGATTATTATATCCACGGTAAGCGGATTAGTCCATGGAAATCATCTCGAATTATGTGACACGATTTTTGTGTCACAATAATTTGAGATGATTTTCATGGATAAGCGCAGCGTGAACGAGAAAGTCGCAGACTTTCGAGTTCCTAATCCGCTTTTCACAGAATGCGCAGCGTGAACGAGAAAGTCGCAGACTTTCGAGTTCCTAATCCGCTTACTTCAACCCACAAGGAGGCAATATGAATATTCATGGCTTAAACAAATCTACTCTTTTAGACTATCCAAGGCATCTGGCTGCTACTATCTTTGTTGGTGGGTGCAACATGCGTTGTCCTTTTTGTCATAATGCCTCTTTGGTATTAAGGCCTCATACTCAACCAATCATATCTACAGATGAAGTCATGGCATATCTAGTAAAAAGAAAGAATTTATTAGATGGTGTATGTATTACAGGAGGTGAGCCAACCCTATATCCGGAGCTTCCCCTATTTATAAATAAAATAAAAGATCTCGGACTTAAGGTAAAGCTTGATACCAACGGAACAAACCCCACTATGATGAGATACCTTACAGATAATAAACTGATTGATTATGTTGCGATGGATATTAAGAACTCAAGGGAAAAATATAAGCACACAGCAGGAAATAAGGATATCTCCATGGATAAAATCAATGAAAGCGTATCCCTACTTCTTTCAGATATCGTCGAATATGAATTCCGAACCACCATAGTAAGTGAATTGCATACTGAAATCGATATAGAAGCTATCGGTAGCTGGATTAAAGGTGCTAATGCTTATTATCTTCAGGCCTACGAAGATTCTGGAGATGTGATTTCACCAGGCTTTACTGGTCCCTCCAAGGAAACATTAATGCAATATAAGAAGCTCTTATCTATTTATGTAGAGCATGTTGATATACGTGGTCTTGATTAGCACTTATTAGAAGGCAACTTCAAGATACCAATAACCGAAATCCCCTAGCTTTAATTCCCTTTTTCGTATGGATTTAAAGCACTCAAATCCAAACATTCTAGCCATAAAACGCTCTCTGTTATGGTATATACCAGGGACTCCAAGAATATAATGGCAACCGTAGCGATCTTTTATTTCAGCAAAAATCAAGTGATGGTAACAATAGAATCCATGAAGGAGAAAACTATTGTTACTTAAAATCCATGTGTCTGAAGGAAGGGCTCCAATGTCCTTTGGCTCTACCTTCACACATCTAGTAATTTCACTATCCTCAAAGGGATAGATTCTTGGGAAATTAGTAAATATCCTTGCTGCTAAGGGGTTCTCGCCTAGCTTTTTATCATCTATATTTTCTGATACAACATCCTTAGCAGGAGCCTCCTGCGGTCCTTTTAATTCACTCTCAGATAATTTTGTTTCTGCCTCAGTTACCTTCTTTCTCTCGGCTTCCTTATACCTCTCCACCAGTTCCCACGGATTTGTACGTGCTTTATGGTTGGAACCCATGAGGCCTGTACCCATCATACCTCCACCAGGAAGTATATAGCTCGGACGACTCTCCTTCGCATCTTCTTTTCTATTAGATGTGTCTGTTTTTATGTCCAACGGGTTTTTATCAGATATTGGTACCTCAACTGTTGGTTTTTCAATATGCACCACGGCAGAAGCCGTCGGGTTCTTTACAAGTACCGGTATCGATTCAGCAACTTTCTTTTCAGGCATTTTAGCTTCTGCTATAATTGGTTTAGGTTTTAGGGCATGCAAAACCTCTTCTAATATTACAGGCTTATCATCCCACTCGGTGGCATAAAACACGCCTGAATTCAAAAAAAGCAAAATACCACCCATATCGGAAAACCTATGGCCGGAGTCCATGATATTATACTCTTTTGCACTTAACCGACTGTCCATAACCTGATTTTTTACTGTACAGTCTCCTAAATAAACCAAATCCATCTCGTCTTTTGGTCTATAAATCATATATGTGGGAAAGACTCCTTCAGGTAAGCCATCAAGCTGCATATGTATTGTAAACCTACATTCCCCATTTCTTGTTTCTACTCTTGCATAGCCTACATTCTTTTCCTTATTGCCATTTTCATATTCATACATATACGATACAAATCGTTTATAATCAGCCAAATAAACACACTCCCTTGCTTATCCATAATGATTTGGGTTGTTTCATGATTCTATTCAATATATTCCATGAAAACTATCATTATGCCAATCATTGCAAAGGGTGTGTGAAGGTATATAAATAATCTCCTGATGAAAAAGCCCTTCTCTTTACTTTATTTGATTGTGCAGCTCTTGAAGTGAGTGAACACCTACTGCCTTATTATGCTTTATATCCTTAATTCCAGCTATGGTAGCTCTAGCTGCTGCCATGGTGGTCACATAGCTGATTCTTGCTTTTATTGCTGCTTTCCTGATATAACTGTCATCATCGGAACCCTTTTTACCAATAGGTGTATTAACGATTATATCTATCTGTCCGTTCGTTATGGCATCTATGATGTCTGGCCTTCCTTTTCCAAGCTTATGGATTTTCTCTGCGGTTATACCGTTCTTAACTATCTTTTCATATGTTCCCCCTGTTGCCAGGATTTTAAAGCCACAATCCGCAAATCCCTGTGCAACTTCTACTAATTCAGGCTTATCCCTATCACTAACGCTGATTAGTATTGTCCCTGATAAGGGTAGGCTATGATTTGTAGCTTCCTGTGCTTTAAAGAAGGCTTCTCCAAATGTCTGGGCAAGTCCTAGTACCTCACCGGTGGAACGCATTTCAGGTCCCAGTACAGGATCAACCTCGGGAAACATATTAAAGGGAAATACCGCTTCCTTAACACCATAATGAGTAAATTTGCTCTCCTTAAGTGTCGGTATGGGAGAAGGTTTTCCAGTATACTGACTAACTATAATCTGAGTTGCTATTCTGACCATCTGAATATTGCATACCTTGGATACCAAGGGAACGGTTCTGGAGGCTCTTGGATTTGCCTCAAGTACATATACTACTCCTTCCTCTATGGCATACTGCATATTCATAAGTCCGCATACCTTCATTTCATTTGCTATCTTTACTGTATAATCTTTAATTGTGTCCAGATTCTCTTTTTTGATATTCAAGGATGGTATTACACAGGCGGAATCACCTGAGTGAATTCCCGCAAGCTCAATATGCTCCATTACAGCAGGAACGAAGGCCTGTGTTCCATCACTAATGGCATCCGCCTCACACTCAATTGCATTGTTAAGGAAACGATCTATCAAAATAGGACGATCAGGAGTAACTCCTACGGCTGCCTTCATATATATCTTGAGGCTTTCATCGTCATGAACTATTTCCATACCGCGGCCTCCAAGCACATATGAGGGGCGTACCATAACTGGATATCCTATTCTCTGGGCTATATCAAGGGCTTGACTGATGTTAACAGCCATACCTGCTTCTGGCATGGGTATTTCAAGCTTATCCATCATTTCTCGAAATCTGTCTCTATCCTCTGCCAAATCAATTGTCTCAGGTGTAGTACCAAGAATATTAACACCGTTTTCCTTAAGCTCCTGTGCAATATTGAGAGGTGTCTGTCCACCAAATTGAGCTATAATTCCAAGAGGCTTTTCCTTTTCATATATAGAAAGCACGTCCTCCACAGTAAGTGGTTCAAAATACAGCCTGTCAGAAGTGTCGTAATCCGTGGATACAGTCTCCGGATTGCAGTTAACAATTATGGTCTCTATACCCATGTCCCTAAGTGCAAATGCAGCATGAACACAGCAATAATCAAATTCTATACCCTGTCCTATACGGTTGGGGCCTCCGCCAAGAATCATTACCTTCTTGTTATCCGATACCGGCACCTTATCTTCTTTAATATTATAGGAGGAATAATAATAGCTTGCATCTTTGCTACCACTTACATGAATACCCTCCCAAGCTGCCCTTATTCCTGCATCATATCTTGCCTTTCTTATGCTATCCTCATCAACCATAAGAAGCTGACTTAAATACTTATCTGAAAATCCGTTTTGCTTTGCTTGTTGTAGTATCTTGGTCGGGGGAATAGAGCCTTGATACTTCTTTAAGCTCTCTTCTTCCTCAAGAAGCTCCTTCATTTGCTCAATAAAATAATGCTTTATCTTCGTTAAATTAAATAGCTCTTCTACTGTTGCTCCTTTTCTCAATGCTTCATACATAATAAATTGTCGTTCACTTGTGGTTATATGAAGCATGTCAAGAAGCTCATCTTTAGTTTTCGATGCAAAATCCTTAGCATTCCCTAGTCCATGACGACCTATCTCAAGGCTACGGATTGCTTTTTGAAAAGTCTCTTTATATGTCTTTCCCACACTCATTACTTCACCGACAGCCTTCATCTGAGTTCCCAGCTTATCCTCGGCTCCCTTGAACTTTTCAAAGGCCCAGCGGGCATATTTTATAACCATATGCTCCCCATCGGGAACATATTTATCTAGCGTACCATATTTACCACAGGGGATTTCATTTAGATTAAGTCCTGCTGCCAGCATGGCTGAAATTAAGGCTATAGGAAATCCAGTAGCTTTAGACGCCAGCGCTGAGGAGCGTGATGTCCTAGGATTTATCTCAATTACACATATTCTTCCCGTTAGTGGATCATGGGCAAACTGCACATTTGTGCCACCTATGACACCAATTGCATCCACTATTATATATGCTTGCCTTTGTAGCTCATTCTGAAGCTCTTCGGATATGGTTAGCATAGGAGCACAGCAAATTGAATCTCCTGTGTGAACTCCCAGCGGATCTATGTTCTCAATAAAGCAGACTGTTATCATCTTGCCAGTAGCATCTCGTACTACCTCAAGCTCCAGCTCATCCCATCCTAGAATAGATTCTTCTACTAGAACCTGCCCCACCATACTTGCCTGTAATCCTCTGGCTACCACGGTTTTTAACTCCTCTACATTATATACAAGGCCTCCACCTTCACCACCCATGGTATAAGCAGGACGAATAACTACCGGATAAGATAAGGCATCGGCTATAGCTAGTGCTTCCTCTACGGTATATGCCACCTCGCTTCTTGCCATCCCTATTCCCAAGGTATTCATGGTTTTCTTAAATTCGACTCTGTCCTCTCCACGCTCTATGGCATCAACCTGTACGCCGATTACCTTTACATTATATCTCTTAAGCACGCCTGCCTTATCTAGCTCTGAGCATAAATTTAGGCCCGATTGCCCACCCAGGTTTGGAAGAAGTGCATCTGGCCGTTCTTTATCAATAATATGTGTCAGTCTCTCTACATTCAATGGCTCAATATAGGTTACATCCGCTGTTGTAGTATCCGTCATGATGGTCGCGGGATTAGAGTTTACTAGAATTATTTTATAGCCCAAATTCCTGAGGGCTTTGCATGCCTGTGTACCGGAATAGTCAAATTCACATGCCTGTCCAATTATGATAGGCCCAGAGCCTATAATTAGTACCTTCTGAATGTCAGTCCGCTTACTCATATAATCCTCCTCAAAATTGTGTGTTCATTTGTTGACTAGTAACGGAGGATTTATCCTCCCTGTAGTAAAATAAATACAGCTGTTGGCTTGCTTTATGTCTCTATAAAAATGGGCAAAAAAAATTTGTCTTTTTCTTGTCTGCCTCTCTTTCTTTATTTCTATCTATATTAATAGAAACTTTATAATTATGCAACTGTTATTTTAATAAATATTAAAAGTATTTTAGAAGATGGTTTGAAATCCCTACAAATTGCTCCAGAGATAGGGCCTCTCCTCTTATATTATTAGGTATTCCCATTGCATCTAGGACACCTATTATATCTTCCTTACTAAAATGTAGTCCTTCATAATTATATATTCCGTTTACCAGTGTCTTTCTTCTTTGATTAAATGACGCACGAATAAGTGAGAATAATAGACTTTCATTCTCTACATTAAATGGTGGTGTTTGGTGAGGTGTAAGGTTTATAACCGCAGAGCCGATCTTTGGTCGGGGCATGAAGCAATTCGGAGGGACATTTGCTGCTATATAAGGCTTTGCATAATACTGTACGGCAAGAGATAATGCACCATATTCCTTAGAGCCGGGTCCCGCTTTGATACGATCTGCTACTTCTTTTTGTATCATAATTGTCACTCCTGATAATGGTACATGCTTCTCAAACAGATCCATTATTATTGGAGTCGTAATATAATAGGGAAGATTTGCTACAACCTTTACGGGTTTATTATTGTTATATTCCTTAACAAGGGATGCAATATCAACCTTAAGAATATCCTCATTGAGTATCGAAACATTATCATAATCAGCCAAGGTTTCCTGAAGGATTGGAATTAGCTTTTTATCAATTTCTATTGCCAGAACCTCTCTGGCACTTTCACATAGATATTGTGTGAGGGTTCCAATTCCCGGTCCGATTTCAAGTACAAAATCATCCTCTGTGATATCAGCAGCCCTTACAATCTTTCCGAGGACGTGATTATCAATCAAAAAATTCTGACCGAACTTTTTCTGAAAAGCGAAGCTGTATTTATTAAGTATTTCAATTGTGTTTTTTGGATTTCCAAGAGTGCCCATTATCTATCCTTTCATCTTGTAAAGCTTTTTCGCATTTTCATTTGTAATACGAACCACGGTATCATAATCTATACTTTTAATATTAGCAATTTCCTGTGCAATATAGGGAAGATAAAGCGAACTGTTTCTTTTACCTCTGTAGGGAACAGGCGATAAGTATGGAGAATCTGTCTCAAGCACCATCTGCTCCAAAGGGGAAAAGGCTACTACCTCTTTTAATTTTCTTCCGTTTGTAAATGTAACTACTCCTCCGATACCCAGATAAAAGCCCATATTAAGATACTGCCTGGCCTGTTCGACCCCATAACCAAAGCAGTGAAGAACAGCACCTACTTCATCAGCCTTACTCTCCTTCATCAAATTGAAGGTATCATTTGCAGCATCCCTACTGTGTACTACAAGGGGCTTACCAATCTCCTTAGCCATTTCCATCTGTCTTACAAACCATTCCTTTTGTATGTCTCTTTCCGGTGTGTCCCAATAATAATCAAGGCCTATCTCACCAATAGCTACCACCTTCGAATGCTTTGCTTTTTCCTTAAGCCACAATAAGCGTTCCTCATTCATCATCATGGAATCCTCTGGATGGATTCCTACACAAGCATATATATAATCATAGTTATCAGCAAGATTTATTGATTGCTCAACCGTCTTTAAGCCTGAGCTAATATTAACTACATATTCAATATTATGTTTTGGGAGATTCTCTAGTAGCTCCCTTCTATCCTCATCAAATGCCGCATCTTCATAATGGGCATGGGTTTCAAATATCATTTGTCTAACCTCTTCCTATAAGATCCTTATTCTGCCTAATCTATCCCGTTTATTATACCTCAGCTTTTCCTATAAAACAATATACATCCCACATTGGTTTGCAAAAGGGGCTGTTATAAAACAGCCCCTTCTCATTTTCTTTGGTTTTGTGGCCCAATTCCCTCTCTTCTTACGTTATGCTCCTGATTTTGATTTTCAGGTTTTACGGAATTGGTTATACTATTGAACTCTTCCTGAGACTTCTTTTGTCTGGATTTTTCTTTTTTATCTTTATCCATATTAATCTCCATTCTTCTACAACCCTGTGAATTTGGGTGGTAGTACAATTTTATCGGGTAAAAATCTTAATTTTTACACTTTCACCTCGTAATTAGTATGGTTTCTATAAGTAAAATTATGTGTTGATTGGCAAATTAGCAATTGCCTTCATACACATGCTTAAGCTTTCTACGAGCCAAATCCGCAAGCCGATATACCGTCTCAACAGGTGTTGCCTCCCTGTCCTGCATCTTCCAGCGTGGAAAAAATCGTGATATATGAAGGGGGATATCAGGACTTATAGTATATAACCAACTTGATAAGGCTTCCATCTCCTCCTCACTGTCATTTTCTCCGGGAATTATAAGTGTGGTTACCTCCACATGACAATGAGCGGCTGCAATTGATATGGTGTTTTTGACTGTGTCTAGATCACCCTTAAGACCCTTATAAAATTCATAAGAAAATCCTTTTAGATCAATATTAAAGGCATCTACCACAGGAAGCAGCTCCCTAAGAGGCTCCTCGCATATAAATCCACCTGTAACTACCACATTCTTGAGTCCTTTTTCCTTGGCTAGAATTGCACAGTCCCTAACAAACTCATATCCGATTAAGGGTTCGTTATAGGTATAGGCGATACCAATATTCCCTCTCCCCTTTAGCCCATAGGCTTGCTTAACAAGCGCACAAGCTGTAGTATTACCGTAATCAATATCTGTACCCTTAACCATGGATATATCGTGGTTCTGACACCATGGGCACCTTAAATTGCAACCGTAGCTCCCTATGGAAAGAATTTTACTGGCCGGATAAAAATGATATAAGGGCTTCTTTTCTATGGGGTCTAAGGCCATGGCTGTTATTCTTCCGTAATTCTCACAGATTACCTTGCCATCTCTGCAGATTCTTCCATTACAAAAGCCATACTGACCTTCGGATAATTTACACTTATGGGGACAAATATTACATACTGTTTTCATTGATGCCTAACCACCTCAAATCTTTCAAGCCTTATTTCTTCATTATCATATATTCCGGCCTTTTTTCTCGCTATTGATACTTGCTTGGTGACAGTATCTATCCCTTCCAGATTCGGAAGCAGCAGTCCTCTTTTTCGTCCGGCACTAACAATTACTCCGTATCGTTTTACATCCAATTCTTCCATGGAATCTATGGGCTCGGCATCTGATAACACATCTACACTATAGACCAAATCATCTAGCTCTTCTTCACTAACAGGTGGAAACCTGGGATCCTCAGCTCCTGCGCTTATGGCATTTCTAATTATCTCCTGGGTTATATTTTCTGTAATTGGTGAAATGGTTCCTATACAGCCTCTAAGCTGTCCATATTTCTTTAATGATACAAACACTCCCGCTCTTTTCCCTTTCATTTCCTCGGGGAGATTATCGGGCTCCTCTATATGCTTTCCTGACCTGATATAAGCTTCGAGTGACTTTCTGGCAAGACTAACATAAGAGTCCTCATTCTTTTGTCTTTCTTTGGCCTCTTTTAATTGCTCCTGCTTAAAAATTATATCAAAATGTCTATTGTCATCTTCACCGGTAATTTTATATGCACATACTCCATAGCCCACACCAAAGGTGCCTTCATAGGATAAGAAGTCAGGTTCCACGCTAAGACCACTTAAGGCTCCAGCCATGATTATAAAGGATCTGAGGCCACATTCTGCAGCCGCTTCACAAAGCTCAGGGGAAAATGTAAGAAAGCTTAAAAAGTCCCCTTCTTTCATGGCCTTGGTAACTCTATTATCAAACTCTGCTCCTTCTTTGGCAAATCCATAGGGTCCATCCTCTCTAAGCTTATGAGACAGATCCCCGCTTGCTACAAATACTATTCTTCTGTTAAGTTTGTCCGCTGTCTCCTTAATGCATCTGCCTAATCTGTAATGATCAGTGACAGGCAGTCCTGACAGGCCAATGCGAACAATCTTATAGTCCTTAAGATATTGATTTATAAAATACATAGGAACCATTGTTCCATGGTCTAAGCTTTTATCCTTTTCCCCTAGGGTTCCTGCCTCTATCTGCTTTCTTTCTGATAAGGCTTCCAGCTCTTCGACAAACATCTCGTCATACTCCGCTAAAAAAGATATATCCCTTGCTCCAAATCGTCCAAAATCACCTCCTGCACCAGAACCCGGAGATATATGAAAGTAATCGGAATAGAGGATTGAATGCGGCGTGGTTATGATTATGGTGTCCGGCTTAAGCTTAGCAATTTGTCTCGCTATTTTATGATAGCTTTCTATTGTCTTTTGAACCTTCTTTTCCTCTCCCTTTCCTACCTCTGAAATAACAAGAGGTGGATGGGGAACGATAAAGGCACCTAATATAGCCATAGCTTCATCATCCTTTCAAATCTATTAGTATGCTTGTCCATATAGTAAATTTATTAAAACTCAAACAAGTTATTAGTTTAAATTCTACCCTTTTTTATAATAATATGCAATTTTTAAATTTTAATGGTACCAGGTACGCTTTTGTTGGTACCTGGTATCATTAAAACACTAGGTTCGTTATAATAACACTGGTGATTGCGCTGACCAGAGCGGCCACAAGGGCCCCTGCTAGGGTGTATCTTGTCTTTTTTACCCCTGCTGCCATAAAATATACTGCCATAGTATAAAATATTGTCTCTGTACTACTTAATAATATGGATGCCAGTCTTCCCAGATATG
>JAQVQL010000102.1 GCA_028701595.1 Herbinix sp. | reverse complement strand
TTATATGAAGAAAAGATTAGTAGGAATCTTACTTTGCATCGTAATGGTTGCTTCATTACTCGTTGCTTGTGGTAAGAAGGATGGGGAAACAGGCGGTAAGGGTGGAGACAAGACAATTGGTGTAGCTATGCCAACAAAGACCTTACAGCGTTGGAATCAAGATGGTAGTAACATGGAAAAGCAACTTAAAGATGCCGGATATAAGGTTGACTTACAGTATGCTGATGATGATATCCAGACTCAGGTTTCTCAGATTGAGAATATGATCGCTAATGATTGCGACCTGCTGGTTATCGCCTCCATAGAAGGTGATTCACTTGGAACAGTTCTTGCTCAGGCAAAAGAGAAAGACATTCCTGTTATTGCTTATGACCGTTTGATAATGAACACTGATGCTGTTTCTTATTATGCAACATTTGACAACTACATGGTTGGAACTAAACAGGGTGAGTATATTGAAGAAGCATTGGATCTTAAAAATGCAGCAGGTCCTTTCAATATTGAGCTTATAACAGGTGACCCTGGTGATAACAATGCAAGATTCTTCTTTGACGGTGCTATGGATGTTCTTAATCCTTATATTGATGCTGGTAAATTAGTAGTTAAATCCGGTCAGACTGATTTCGCTACTGTTGCAACCGCAGGTTGGAAGACAGAAAATGCACAGACCAGAATGGAGAATATAATTTCTTCCTTCTATGCCGACGGAACACAGCTTCATGCAGTTATGGCCTCTAACGATTCTACAGCTCTTGGTACAGCAAATGCTTTGACAGCATCCTATACTGGAGAATGGCCAATCCTTACAGGTCAGGATTGTGACGTTGCTAACGTTAAGAATATGATAGCCGGTAAGCAGTCTATGTCAATCTTTAAGGATACTCGTGACCTTGCAACTCAGGTTGTTAAAATGGTTGATGCAATCATGAAGGGCGGAGATGCTCCTGTAAATGATAAAGAGAGCTATGATAATGGTAAGGGAATTGTTCCTACATATCTATGTGAGCCTGTATTTGCAGATGTCAACAACTATGAGGAATTGTTAGTTGATTCAGGATATTACACAGCAGATCAATTAAAGTAGTCTTAAGATAATTTAGGATTAATATGGGGCTATTGCATATTAGCTATTAGCTATAAAAATGCAAGAAGCCCCATATATCAGTAAAATGTATGTATAAGATACACACCTATAAAAGATTGGATTCTGGAGGGGGATATAATTGGCGAAAGTATTACTAGAAATGAAGGATATCACCAAAACTTTCCCTGGCGTTAAGGCACTTAGTAACGTTAACTTAAAAGTTGAAGAGGGCGAAATACATACTCTCGTGGGTGAAAATGGTGCGGGTAAATCAACATTAATGAATGTATTAAGTGGTATCTATCCCTATGGGTCATATGAGGGAGATATATTTTATGATGGAAAGCTATGCCATTTTACTAATATTAAAGACAGCGAAGAAAAGGGGATTGTTATCATACATCAGGAATTAGCATTAATTCCCTACATGACAATTGGTGAAAATATGTTCCTCGGTAATGAAAGAGGTAGGGCATTTGCAATAGATTGGGATGAAACCTATGACATGGCGGATAAATACTTACGCATGGTTGGATTAGAGGAATCATCAAGAACATTGGCAAAGGATATCAGTGTAGGTAAGCAACAGCTAGTAGAGATATCAAAGGCACTTGCAAAGAATGCAAAGCTTTTGATACTTGATGAGCCGACAGCCTCGCTTAACGAAAAAGAATCAAAAGCACTTCTAGATTTGCTATTGCAATTTAAAAAAGAAGGCTTGACTTCGATTCTTATATCACACAAGCTCAATGAAATATCGTACATAGCTGATAAAATCACGGTTATTCGTGATGGGATGACGATCGAAACTCTTGACAAGGCAGTAGATACAATTACTGAGGATCGTATTATTAGGGGTATGGTAGGAAGAAGCATATCTGACCGTTTTCCTAAGAGAGAAAACGTAAAAATTGGTGATAAAGCCTTAGAAATAGAGAATTGGAACGTATACCATCCGATATATGAAAATCATAAAATTATAAATAATGTTAGTATGAATGTTAAGAAGGGTGAGGTAGTAGGTATAGCCGGACTTATGGGTGCTGGACGTACTGAGCTGGCTATGAGTGTGTTTGGCAAAAGCTATGGCAAAGATATAACAGGCACGCTTAAGCTTAACGGGAATGAGGTTAACTTAAAAAATGTAAGCTCAGCAATCAAACATAAATTAGCTTATGTTACAGAGGACAGAAAGGATAATGGATTAATTCTTATGAACTCCATTAAGCACAATGTTTCTCTTGCTAATTTATCAGGAGTTAGTAACAAGGGGATTATAGATGCTGATAAAGAATATAATGTTGCACTTCAACAGAGGGAGAGTTTAAATATCAAGTGCCCCACAGTGGAACAGAATGCTGGTAATCTAAGCGGTGGCAACCAACAAAAGACATTATTGGCAAAATGGATGTTTACTGAACCTGAAGTTCTTATATTGGATGAACCGACAAGAGGCATTGACGTAGGTGCAAAAGCCGAAATATACGGAATTATTAACCAGTTAGTTGCTGAGGGCAGGTCAGTAATTCTTATCTCCTCAGAGCTTCAAGAGGTCATCGGTATGTGTGACCGGATCTATATTATGGAGAGTGGTAAAATAGTCGGTGAGGTTGCAGGAGCCGAGGCAACACAGGAAAATATTATGGCACATATTCTAAGAACGAGTAATAAAGGAGCGTAAACAATGAATAGAGCAAAAGTAATGTCATTTATCAAGGCAAATACGATGATTATAGCGTTAGTATTCATTTCTGCATTCTTTGTTTGGCAGACAGGAGGAAAAATTATTCTTCCTCAGAATGTAAGTAACCTAATTTCGCAGAATGCTTATGTATTCGTATTGGCAACAGGTATGTTGCTTTGTATTTTAACAGGTGGTAACATCGATCTTTCTGTAGGCTCAGTTGTATGTTTTGTAGGAGCTACCGGAGCAACCTTAATGGAAAACAAGGATGTTAATTGGGTTATTGCCGTTATTTTCATGCTTATTATCGGTACTGCTATCGGAGCATGGCAGGGCTTCTGGATTGCTTATGTACGTGTCCCACCATTTATTTGTACATTAGCAGGAATGCTTATATTTAGAGGTCTTTCGAACGTTGTATTGGATGGTTTAACAGTATCACTAACCAACACAACATTTATTAAGCTATTCGGCGGTGGAGCTGATTGCTATGTTCGGGATATCTTCGGAATGGATGGATTTCATCTAACAACTATGTTAACCGGCATACTTGCCTGTGTTATATATCTGTTCCTACAAATACAGGGAAGAATTAAGAAGACTAAAAAAGGTTATGAAACTGAATCCTTGAAAAAGATGTTAATCAGATCAGTAATAATATCTTTAGTAATACTGGCATTTTCCTTGCAGCTATCAAGGCATAAAGGTATTCCTACAGCACTGGTTATAGTAGCAGTAGTTGTATTAGTATATGGGTATATTACATCAAAAACCATATTAGGCCGTCATTTTTATGCAGTAGGTGGTAATGAAAAGGCTGCTAGGCTTTCGGGTATTGATACTAATAGAATTTACTTTATAGCCTATACCAATATGGGATTTTTAGCTGCCCTGGTCGGAATGATGACTATCGCACGACTAACATCCGCACAACCCTCCTATGGACAGAACTATGAAATGGATGCAATCGGCTCCTGCTTCATAGGTGGAGCCTCTGCATATGGTGGTACGGGTAAGGTCTCCGGTGTTATAATCGGTGCTTTATTAATGGGCGTTATCAACATGGGTATGATTATTATGCGTGTTGATTCAAACTGGCAGAAGGTTATTAAGGGCTTGGTTCTTCTGGGAGCAGTTATATTCGATGTAGTATCAAAGAAGAAAAACAATTAAGATAAAATAAAGCTACATAAAATTTCTTTTTCTAAAAAATAGTGTTGCTAAATTATTAGCAACACTATTTTTATAGTACCTGGTGTCATTAAGAGTAGTATTTTGGTTGACAAAGTAATGAGATAATTGTAAAATGTGCTACATATCCAATAATCGTATTTTATGACTATAACAAAGGGGAACCATAGTAAAAACTTATTATTTGTAGAGGAGATCTAGCATGAAATTTGTAATACCTGAAGGCTATAAGCCACAGTTAAACATTAAAGATACAGAAATTGCTATTAAGGATGTTAAGGATTTTTTTGAAAGAGAGCTGGCCAAGCAACTTAATCTTGTTAGAGTATCATCACCGTTATTTGTTAAACCGGAATCCGGCTTGAACGATAACCTAAGTGGAGTTGAAAGGCCTGTTGCATTTGGTGTAAAGGAGCAAAATGAAGGGGTAGTAGAAATCGTTCACTCTCTTGCCAAATGGAAGCGTTTGGCGCTAAAAAAATATGGGTTTTCTGTAGGAGACGGATTATATACTGATATGAATGCAATTCGAAGGGATGAAGATACAGATAATATCCATTCGATTTATGTAGATCAATGGGATTGGGAAAAGATTATTAATAAAAGTGATAGAAATGAAGAGACCCTTAAGGAAATTGTTGGGCTGGTATATAAAACCCTTAAAAATACAGAGAAGTATATTTCTGCTAGGTATAGCTACACTAGTGAAATCCTACCTGAGGAAATATATTTTATTACCTCACAGGAGCTTGAAGATCGTTATCCTAATCTTACCCCTAAGGAGAGAGAGTATGGTATAGCTAAAGAAAAGGGTGCTGTATTTATCATGCAAATCGGTGGGGTATTGGAATCAGGTGAGCCCCATGATGGGAGGGCACCAGACTATGATGACTGGAAGCTAAATGGAGACATTATCGTATACTATCCTGTACTTGATATTGCCCTGGAATTATCTTCAATGGGTATTCGTGTAGATGAGGACTCCTTAAGAGAGCAGCTTATGATAAGTGGATGTATGGACAGAGCCGAATTTCCATTTCAGAAGGCCTTGTTAAACAAGGAACTACCCTATACAGTCGGAGGAGGTATTGGTCAGTCCAGGATATGTATGTTTTATCTGCGTAAAGCCCATATCGGTGAAGTACAGGCTTCCGTATGGCCGGATCAGACAATAGAGG
This sequence comes from Herbinix sp., assembly GCA_028701595.1. Lineage (GTDB taxonomy): Bacteria > Bacillota > Clostridia > Lachnospirales > Lachnospiraceae > Mobilitalea. The sequence goes on along the minus strand of JAQVQL010000102.1, from coordinate 3,028 downwards.
AAGCAGAAATGAGCGGAATTCCACTTCTTTAAAAAATCAAGGAACTGTGTAAATATATAAGAGGTATATAGGTACGAATCAAAATACACCCTTAGAAGAACACCTGCTATAATTTGTAATGTCGTAAGCGGACTTTAGTCCGATTAAGACAAACAAATATAGTAGGTGTTACTTGTACGGGTGTGTGAGATTCGTACCTATATACCTCTTGTTAACATTTACATAGTCCCTTGAGCTTGTTAATACTCTAGAATTCTGCAGTATCGGGATGAGCCCCGGTTTTTCCAAGTGACTCTAAAGCTTTCATAGCATCAATATCCTCTTCTGTAAGTTTGAAGTTAAAGATGTCAGCGTTTTCCAGCATTCTTTCCCTTTTTGATGCCTTAGGAAGAGGTAGGAAACCATTTTGGATGCTCCAACGAAGTAATACCTGAGCAATAGATTTATTATGCTTTTTGGCAATTTCAATCAGAACAGGATGATCAAATGCACCTTTTATAAGTGGGCTCCATGCTTCTACAATCATTCTGCGATCCTTACAATATTCTACTACATCTCTTTGAACATATTGGGGATGCAACTCTAGCTGATTTACCATAGGAGCAATAGTTGCTGTATCTAATATGGCTTCTAAATGATTTTCTAAAAAGTTACTGACTCCGATAGCTTTTATTTTACCAGCCTTATATAGCTCCTCAAAGGCCTTCCAAGTACCTTCGTTAAGCTCCTTCCATGAATTCCGAATAGAAAGTGGTCTAGGCCAATGAACTAAGTACAAATCCACATAATCAATATCGAGATTGCTCATGGATTTTTCAAATTCCATTATTGTGTTCTCATAACCATGGCTGTCATTACTTAGCTTAGTAGTAACAAAGAGCTCATTTCTTTTTAAGCCGCAGGTCCGCACAGCCTTACCCACAGACATCTCATTATAATAGCTAAATGCGGTATCTATATGTCTATAACCGCAATCAATGGCTGTCTTAATGATATCCACGGTGGAGTCAGCCTCAGGAAGCTTCCATGTACCGAAGGCTACGCAGGGGATTTTATTACCATTTGATAAAATATAGCTGTCTTGAATATCGTTCATACAAAGCCCTCCTTAAAAATACAGTCATCGTTGCATATAACGGAGGATTTATCCTCCTCCTTAAACCTTAATATATTTGATGATACCACAGGTACTAGTGCAAAACAATATTGTATATTATATTAATCATGTACTTTTAAGACCATTATTATTTAGCCATATTGACACTGCATCTTCAGTATTTCTACCAATAACACCGTCTGCTCTGAGCTTTAGTTCATTTATAGCATTTTCCACTGCGTAGCTTTTGTCACAGGCATCAAAAAGTGCTATGTCATTCTGATTGTCTCCAAAGCCTATAATTGTATCTATAGAGAGATAGTTACGAAGAAATTGCACAGCATGATATTTCGATGATTTTTTTGAAAAAATCTCAAGATACCACATGTTCTTAGAATAATTGTCTTTATAGAAAACGCTGTTTATATTAGGGAGAGCCTTAATCATTTCATTAAGCTGCTCTAGGTTCTCCTTATGATCCATTAAAGTAAAATATATGATGGGTTCATCTTCAATCGAAGAAAAATTATCTACTTGTATAAAGGATTTGTTGTATTTTGCAACGCGTTCATCATGAAAATCCTTAAGAGACCTATTACTTAGTTCTTCATAATAGGTAGCAAGATTTCCATCCTTCACCGTATATAAGAATCCCTTAAGATGATTTTTTTCAATCATGGATATTAATGCTCTTACATCTTCTCTGCTAAATGACTCCACAGTAACATAGTCCTTATTAACAGGGTCATATATACATACCCCATTCATTAATATGATTGGCAGAGTTAACTCAAGGTCCTTTAAAATATACTTTACTGATGCTACACTTCTGGCGGTAGCCACTGTAAATAATAATCCTTGGCTCATTAAATCATTAAGTATACGAACGGTTCTTTTAGTAAGAGTTACATTAGGGCTAAGGAGTGTTCCATCCAAATCTGAGATATAGAGTGTTTTCATTAGCTTCATCCCATCTTAGTATAGTATTATCATATATTTTTATTCTTTAGAAGTAATCTTATGTAACATATAAAGTATAAGTACTATATCACCTATCAAAAAAAATAGACACGTAATGAATGTCTGGAACTGATCTGACATAAGCGCTCTAAGTCCTAAGAGAAGGCTGATATTGGAAAGCGTGTAGAAGAAAAAAAGATAGAGCTTGAAATTTAGGTTAAGATTTTTTCTGGATAACGAGTTAAAAAATTCATACATACCATATAGAATTATCACAATAACCAGAATAAGATTTATCCTGGTACCATTAATCATATAAGCCATAAAATTACCGGATGCAAGAATAGCTATGAGAAACCATTTGCCAATTACCATAAGTGTTTTATTCTTCATAATTCTCTTCCAATCTATAGTATATTTTCAATAAATAGCTTGAATCCTAATATAATCAAGATAATTCCTCCGCCAAATTTAGCTCTGATACCTAAAAGCAGACCGAATTTTCTACCTATGAATACGCCAAATAAACAGCATATGAATGTAATACCGCCAATAAGAAGAGCGGTGCTAGTAATATTGGCATCCATAGCAGCCAAGCTTACTCCAGCAGCCAAAGCATCAATGCTGGTAGCAATACCTTGAATAATAAGATTTTTGCTGGTAAAGACATTTTTAGTTTTGCATACACCTTCTGGATTTTTGGTATCTTTAATAGCTTCAATAATCATGTTAATACCGATAGCGCCAAGTAGGAAGAGCGCAATAAAATGCTGATATTTGGATATTACATCAGTAAATCGGTTACCTAAAAGAAAGCCCAGTATCGGCATGATACCTTGAAAGAGTCCAAAAGTAAGGGCGGTAGTTAGTACATCTTTTTTAGTTACCCTGTAGCTACACATACCATTTGTTATAGATACAGCAAAGGCATCTGTAGCTAGACAGAAGCCGAGAAGTATTTGTGTTATTAGA
>JAQVQL010000101.1 GCA_028701595.1 Herbinix sp. | reverse complement strand
ATATGCACTCCTCTGAAGACTATACTGTTCTTTACCTGGCCTTCAATAATACAACCATCTGCAATCAAGCAATTACTTACTGATGCCTCGCCGCCATACCTTGTTGGTGCCTGGTCCTTTATCTTCGTATATATAGGCCTACTTGGGTTGAAGATTTCCTTTCTTACATTCACATCAAGCATATGCATACTATTGTCATAATAAGATTGAATACTATTGATATCTCCAACATATCCATCGAATTTATACCCGTATATATTGGACTTCGAGCTTCTTTTCATCAATATATCCCTTACAATATCCTGTTCTCCACGGGCTATGGCTTCATCAACCAAGTATTGAAGATAGCCTTTTTCAATAAGCATAACACTCAGAAATATCTTATTTGTTTTCGGTCTACGGGGCTTTACTTCTATATCCCTTACACGACCGTGGTCATCCACCGATAAAAAGGTATGATTAGTTATAGCCTCCTTATTGGTATCCTCTTCATAATATACCATGGTTATATCCGCATTTTTCTCAAGATGAAAATCCATTACTTTATCAAAATCAATATTAAAAACGACATTACCCTTTGATAAAATGGTATGTTTTTGCTTGCTCTTAGAAATATATCCCAAGGCTGATGCTAATAGATCAACGCTTCCCTCTCCTAACCCATGAGTATTACGGGCGATATAGGGAGGGATAATATGCAAACCACCGTTTTTTCTATTAAGGTCCCATTCCTTACCAGATCCTAAGTGATCCATAAGTGAAGAGTAATTATGCTTAAGAATTACTCCTATATTAGTAATACCTGCATTAACCATATTAGAAAGAGCAAAGTCTATAAGTCTATACCTGCCTGCAAATGGCAAGGCAGCAATTGAACGTTTCTCTGTAAGACTATTAATGTGTATATCCTCCGGTAATATAATTCCCATTGTATCTATCATATACTTTCACCCCCTTATTGTATATCTGTTCTCACCATTGAGTTTTTGAATACCTCTGTATTAGCTCCAATAGTTAGATTTCCACCAATCAGAACCATATCATCGGTAACCAGCTTGCTGGTATGGGGATTATCTGGACTATTATTCATGCCTGATATTACTCCCTTGCCTATGACCGTATTCTCTCCGACTATCGTCTTGTTAAGCACTGTTCCTTCCCCTATATACACATTGGGGAAAACTACACTGTTGGTTATTATTGCTCCCTTTTCTATGGTGACTCCATCGGATATAACTGAATTTTCTACAAAGCCATAGATATTGCAACCCTCCGTTATGCAGCTATTCATAATTTCTGCTTCATTAGCAACATAATGAGGAGGCTTAATCGGATTCTTTGAGTAAATCCTCCAGCTATAGTCCTGTAGATTAAATATGGGCGGAGATGCCAAGATGTCCATATTGGCCTCCCAAAGGCTGTATACTGTCCCAACATCCTTCCAATAGCCTTGAAATCTATATGCAAATACATCCTCATTATTCTCCAACATATTAGGAATAATGTTCTTTCCAAAATCATTTGAGGAGGAGAGGTTTTTCTCATCCATAATCAAATATTCCTTTAGCGTATTCCAGTCGAATACATATACACCCATGGAGGCTTGATTACTTATAGGCTCAGTAGGCTTTTCCTGAAACTCTATGACCTTACCTCTATCATCCGTATTCAAGATTCCAAAACGATTTGTTTCCTCCCATGGAACAGGCATTACTGCTATAGTAGCAACTGCCCCGGTTTTTTTATGATTTCTAATCATCTTAGTGTAATCCATCTTATATATATGGTCTCCAGATAAAACCAGCACATATTCAGGATCAAATTTTTCTATAAATGGTATATTCTGATATATAGCATTTGCCGTTCCCTTATACCATTCTCCCGCCTTCATTTTCACAAATGGAGGAAGTACATATACGCCGCCAATATTCCTATCCAAATCCCAGGGACCACCGCTTCCTATATATGTGTTTAAATCTAAGGGCTGGTATTGCGTTAACACTCCCACTGTCGTTATTCCAGATTGAGTACAATTGCTTAAAACAAAATCTATAATACGATATTTCCCTCCAAATGGAACTGCAGGTTTAGCTATTTCATCCGTTAGCACCCCCAGACGACTTCCTTGTCCTCCTGCAAGTATCATTGCAACACATTCTGTTCTAGCCATTTATTTCCCTCCTTCTAAGTAAATTGCTGATAGTGGTGCCAATTCCACATAAATCTCATACTTATTACTTCCGTTCGCATCATCTCTTATTGCGGTGTATTTGGGAAATTCTGTCGACTCACCTCCATATTCTTTATTATCACTATTAATAACCTGATAATACTCTCCGGCTGTTGGAACCTCTATGGAATATTTCCTTCGACCTATTGGTGTAAAATTAAAGACCATAATCATATAATCATCGCTACGTATTCCGCTACGCTTAAATGATATAACACTATTGTCAGCATCGTCAGCCATAATCCATCTAAATCCCTCTGGGTCATGATCAAGCTGCCAAAGGCAAGTATTCTCACGATATACATGATTTAGTACCTTTACAAACTGCTTCAAGCTTCTATGACTATCATAACCCTGCAAAATCCAGTCCAAACCCGAATCATATTTCCATTCGATAAACTGACCAAATTCTCCTCCCATAAAAAGCAACTTTTTTCCCGGTAAGGCCATCATTAGGCTATAGAAGGCTCTAAGAGTGGCAAATTTATCTTCATAACTTCCAAACATCTTATCCAGAAGGGACTTTTTCCCATGTACCACCTCATCATGAGAAAGAGGTAAAATGAAATTCTCTGAGTATGTATACATTATTAGAAAGGTTAATAGATTATGGTTATCCTTTCTGAACAAGGGATCCATAGAGAAATATCTTAAGGAATCATGCATCCATCCCATATTCCATTTGTAATTAAAGCCTAATCCACCTTCATGAACCTGTCCCGTAACTAATGGAAAATCAGTGGATTCCTCTGCTATCATCAGTGCATTGGGAAATCTTTCAAAAACTGCAATATTTAGCTTTTGTAAAAAATCAATTGCTTCTAGATTCTCCCTACCACCATTAATATTAGGCTGCCACTCGCTATAGGGTCTGTCATAATCTCTATAAATCATGGATGAGACCGCATCTACTCTTAAACCATCAAAATGATATACCTCTAGCCAGAACATGGCATTAGATATAAGAAATGAATGCACCTCAGGCTTGCTATAGTCAAAAACATAAGTCCCCCATCTCTTATGCTCACCTAATCGTATATCATCATATTCATATAAGCATGTACCATCAAACCTAGCCAATCCATGCTCATCCTTTGGAAAATGAGCCGGTACCCAATCCATAATAACCTTTAAGCCTACCTCATGACAGCTATCTATAAAAAACATCAAATCCTCAGGACTGCCATAACGACTTGTAGCCGCATAATAGCCAGTCACTTGATATCCCCAAGATCCGTCATAGGGAAACTCCGTAAGAGGCATAAGCTCAATATGTGTATATCCCATATCAAGCACATATGGTATAAGTTCATTAGCCAAATCCCTATAAGAAAAAAACGACCCATCTTCATGCCTCCTCCACGAGCCGACATGCACCTCATAAATTAGCATAGGAGATGTATAGGGTTGTTTCTTATTGTCATTTTTATTTATTTTATTAGCCCATCTGCGCCCATCTAGTCTATATGTTATTGATGCAGTATTAGGTCTTTGCTCTGCAAATAAGGCAAAAGGGTCTGCCTTTAACCGTGTATTACCATCTGACATGGTAATTGCATATTTGTACCGCTCCCCAACCTTCATACCGGGAACAAATGTCATCCATATTCCGGTATCCTCTATTCTATGCAACTTATGATTACCAATGCTCCATAAATTAAAATCTCCTACCAGATTTACGTCAACAGCATTTGGTGCCCATACTCTAAAGCAAAATCCCTCTGGATGTTCTTCGTTTTCTGGTATGTACAAGCTGCCAAGCATCTGATATACACAGTAGTTCGTGCCCTCATGGAATAGATATGTTTGATAGTCGGACGGTCTTAGGTTCACTAAAATGTTCTGCTTCATGACTCGTAACCCCACGTCTTTTTATTGTGTTAATAATCTATGTTTACTAGTAAAGCATAAATGTGATATATTCATAGTATAATGTTTTTTCTATACTTAAATTATAATGTAGAATCAGGTACAATTCAAGGTGTTATAATTCAAATTTGTTAGATGAAGGAGGTATAAAATGACAAACATATTACTTGTGGCTTCTGAAGCGGTTCCCTTTGCAAAAACTGGTGGCCTTGCTGACGTTGTAGGGTCCCTGCCCTCAGCCTTTGACAGGGATAATTATGACGTCCGTGTCATAATGCCAAAATACGGCTCAATCCCTAAGGAATATACTGACAAGATGATATTTATAACGCAAATCAACGTATCACTTGGCTGGCGTAATAAATATTGCGGTATATTTAAGCTAGAACATGAGGGAATTACATTCTACTTCATAGATAACGAATTCTATTTTTCTGGTATCCAATTATATAGTTATATCCATGAGGATATAGAAAAATTCGCATTTTTCAGTAGTGCTGTGCTGTCTGTATTACCTCATATTGATTTTAGACCTGATATCCTGCACTGTAATGACTGGCAAACAAGCCTAATACCTGTTATGCTAAATGTCCTATATAAAAATCATATATTTTATAATGGCATCAAAACCATAATGACCATTCACAACCTGAAATTTCAAGGTATTTGGGGCTTGGGGGAGACCTATGATGCCACAGGCCTTCCAATAGAATGCTTTACCCCCGATAAGATGGAGTATTACAATGATTCTAATTTATTAAAGGGTGGACTTGTATATGCAAATCATATTACAACTGTAAGCACTACATATATGGAGGAAATTCAAACCCCCGAATATGGAGAAGGTTTAGATGGATTACTACGCGCCAGAAAGAATGATTTAACTGGAATAATTAACGGAATATCTTATACCGAATATAATCCATCTAGTGATGATTTAATTTATGCAAAATACAACCTAAAAGATTTTTCAAGCAAAAAAGCCGATAATAAGGTGGCTCTACAAAGACAACTAGGCTTAACCGAGGACAAGAACACCTTTCTAATAGGTGTGGTATCACGACTTACGGACCAAAAAGGATTTGATTTAATATCTGATCTGATGGAGCGTTTTTGTGGGCAGGATATGCAGCTTGTTGTTCTTGGCACCGGAGAGTCAAAGCACGAAGATATGCTCAGACACTATGCCGAGCTTTATCCAGACAAGGTATCTGCAAATATTCTTTTTTCCAATGATTTGGCTCATAAAATCTACGGTGCTTCGGATGCATTCCTAATGCCATCCTTATTCGAACCTTGTGGATTAAGTCAGCTAATCAGTATGAGATACGGAACGGTACCTATAGTAAGAGAGACCGGAGGACTTAAGGATACAGTAATTCCCTTCAACAAGTATAGCGGTGAAGGAACCGGCTTTTCATTTACTAACTATAATGCCGATGAGCTGTGGTCTATAATATGCATGGCAAAGGAAACATATAAAGATCAAACAAAGTGGAATAGCATTGCCAGACAGGGTATGGCTAAGGATTATTCTTGGCTGGAGGCTGCTAAGCAATATGCAGACCTATATAAAACCCTGCTTTAAGGAGAACATCATGAATACTAATATAGAAAACATTAACGAAAGCAATATTAAAAACACAATAATAAATAAGCTTCAGCAGGAATTCGGAAGGAGTATAGAGGATGCCCCTTTGGAGCTTGTCTACCGAGCATGCGCATTAACTATACGTGATATATTGCTTAGCAATATGGCAGATAGCGACAAGAGAGACAGGAAGGATAAGAAGAAAAAGCTTTACTATCTGTCGATGGAATTCCTAATAGGTCGTTCTCTTGTAAATAACGCTCTTAACCTTATGCAGACGAATACATTGAGAAATGTACTGACTGATCTTGGTATTGATATTGATGAAATGATACAAAAAGAGCCCGAGCCTGGGCTAGGAAACGGTGGTCTTGGCAGACTTGCTGCTTGCTTTATGGATTCTCTTACCACCCTTAACTTACCTGCTGTTGGCTGTGGTATACGATATGAGTATGGTTTGTTTAAGCAGCGCATAGAGAATGGTATGCAGACTGAGGAGCCTGACTTTTGGCTTGATAGTGGTAACATCTGGGAGGTAGAGCGGCCTGACGAGATAATTGAGGTTAAATTTGGCGGTAATATTGAAAGTCACTGGATAGATGGAAAGCTGATGGTAAAGTATGTTAATCCCAAGACACTATTAGCAGTTCCCTATGATTTTCCTGTAAGCGGCTATGGTACCAATCGTGTAAACTATATGCGCCTATGGAGGGCAAAGTCTCCGATAGTAATGGATATGAAGGCTTTTAATAAGGGCGAATATATAAATGCCATCGCGGACAAGGAAAAGGATGAGCTTGTATCCAAGGTCCTATACCCTGAGGATAATAACCCCCATGGTAAAATATTAAGATTAAGACAGGAGTATTTTCTTTCCTCTGCCACGGTTCAATGGATAATTAAGGAGTATAAAAAGAACTATGGCAATAATTTAAGTGAATTACCCACAAAGGTTATTATTCATATTAACGATACCCATCCTACACTTGCTATTCCAGAGCTGATGCGAATTCTAATGGACGAGGAGGAGCTTGGCTGGGAGGATGCATGGAGCATAGTAACCCGCACCTTTGCATACACAAATCATACTGTAATGAGTGAGGCTTTGGAAAAATGGCCAATATACATTTTTCAACCTCTTCTGCCACGGATTTTCACAATTATAATGGAAATTAATCAGAGACATATGGAGAAGCTAAATAGGTACTATCACGGTGACCGCAAAAAACATGACTATATGGCCATCATAGCAAATGACCAAATTAATATGGCCAACCTTTGTCTTGTCACCTCTTTTGCAGTAAATGGTGTATCAGCACTTCATACACGGATATTGATAGACGATATATTCGCCGATTATGCTAAGACAGACCCCGGCAAGTTCCATTCAATAACCAACGGCATTACATTTCGTCGTTGGCTGCATAATTCAAACCCTGCTTTATCAAATCTAATATCCAGCAAAATCGGAACAGATTGGCTAAAGGATTCGACTCAGCTTGCTAAGCTTAGGGCATATGCAGATGACGAAGAATTTAGATGGCTTTTTGCAGAGATTAAGTATAAGAACAAAATAAAACTGGCAGCTTATATTAAAGAGCATCTTGATATAGATGTAGATGTTAATTCCATATTTGATGTACAGGCTAAAAGACTACACGAATACAAGCGTCAACTATTAAATGCATTACACATTTTGTATCTCTATAACAGATTAATCGAGGACCCTAACAAGCCCTTTACCTCAAGAACATTTATATTTGCCGCTAAGGCAGCACCAGGCTATGAAAGAGCCAAGAACATAATCCGACTCATTAACGCCATATCCGAATTAGTCAACAATGATGAACGAGTTAATAATAAGATTAAGGTGGTTTTTCTTGAGAATTATAGCGTAAGTATAGCCGAAATGCTTATTCCTGCTACCGATCTTTCAGAACAAATCTCCACTGCAGGCAAGGAAGCCTCTGGTACAGGCAATATGAAGTTCATGCTAAACGGAGCACTTACCATTGGTTCCTTAGACGGTGCCAATGTTGAAATTACCGAACAGGTCGGTACCGATAACATCTATATCTTTGGCCTTCGCAGTGATGAAGTGGAAAGCCGATACGAGTATAATTCCGACGAGGTGCAAAGAATATATACAAGTGACAGCGAACTTCATCAGGTTCTTGAGCAATTAATAACAGGACCGCTCCTCGATATTGTTCCTGAGGGCTTTAAGGACCTTTATCAATCACTACTCTTTGGAGATTACGGTATGCCCGACCCCTATATGGTTATCAGAGATTTTCGTGCATATATTGAAATGCAGAACAAGGTAGCCTCTGACTTTGAGCATACCGAGCTATGGTGGCACAAAGCAATAATTAATACTGCATCAGCAGGATTTTTCTCTAGTGATAGAACAATTAAAAACTATAATGACAGCGTTTGGCATTTGGAGGCTTCTAAATGATTATAGAACATGACTCAAGAAATATACTATACCGCTCCCCCTTTGGAGCGGTACCATGCTCAAGTAATATCACACTCAGACTTTATGTTAAAGCTGATAGGATTCCCG
>JAQVQL010000100.1 GCA_028701595.1 Herbinix sp. | reverse complement strand
AAAATAGATAGTAGACAAAGAAAATTAATTTTTTTCATATTTCCTCCTTGTATTTATATTTGATTTAGGTTCGGTAATATCCCCACAAAATAATACACATGAATTCTCCAGGGTAATTATTGCCTATTGTATTACAATAAAAACACCTTACTATTAATACAATTATTTTCCATAATTATACTAATGATAAGGTGTAGTGTAAATGAGTCTTATAGCTTATGAATTATTATTAAATCCCTTCATAGAAAGTATGGCTAAAGCTTTAGCGGTAAATATTTCTATACTCAGAGGGTGTTTGATTAAGTGCTTTCTTAAAAACCTTACTAAAATATATGGTATCGCTAAATCCGATTCTTTCACATATTTCAGATAATGTAAGACTAGTATCACGAAGTAGCTTTGCAGCCATGTTCATGCGAATCTGTACTAAGTATTGGTTAATGGACAGTCCTGTATGCTTCTTAAAATCTTTATGTAGAGTTGTTCGATTAGTATTGAATTCCTTTACAAGACTATCTATTGATATCTTAGTGTTATAATTGTTTTGAAGGTAATATATAATATCAATGGCGAGCTTTGAGTGATTGCTATAATTTTCAAGACTACTTCCATAATCCTTCAACCCCCCTTGCCTTACTAAGGCAAATAGAATTTCATAGAGATAGGACCTACTGAGGCATGGCCAGGACCTAGTATCTTGGTTGGCTAATAAATTATTAAGGCAATCTATTTTGTTTTCCAATATGGTTGAATCAATCATCATCAACGGTAGTATCTTTTTATCTTCAGCTGTATCATGTCTAAATTGCTCCAGATAAAATAAATCTTGGTTTGCTGCGCCAGTCAGTTTGCTAGGAGAATCATTAATTATACTGAAATCAAAGATTGCATTTACGATTTTAGGTTGAAACAGGACAATTCTAATGGTTAAATTGGTCACATCAATAAAGGATATCCTATCCTGATCATTAAGATGCAAAATATGAGCTCCAATTAAGACGTATTCTTTCCCGTTTATGTTAAAACGACAGATCCCTGATTTTATATGGAGGATTTTACAATACTTCTGTGCTTCCTCAACCATCAATGAATTCAGATCTGTAGTGACTAAAACCGGAAAAGCATAGTTGGTATAATAATTTTTACCTATGGTATTAAGAACCAAAAAAACACCTGCCTTATAGTATAGATATTTTACATAATTATACTATGAAGCAGGTTTATTGTAAATGATTATTAAGTTATCATTTCTTTAGCTATAAGTTATCTAGAAGTATTTATACTCATTAGAGATTATATAGACATTCATTGATCCCTCAGGTAGCTCTTCCTTAGTAATATCAAGAATGTTCTTTACTTCTGTAATGGCTCCATACTTTTCTTCTAATACAGGAAGTGAATTAGAAGAATAATGAGTCGGAATAACTACGGTTGGATCTAGCTGTTCGATTAAGTTAAAGCCTTTCTCATTCTGAAGGGTCATTGATGAATAGCTATTTTCAAACTGCATAAATGCTATATCGATATCACCCAGCTCAGTTAATTGTTCCTCGGTAAGAACGGTTTGCCCGATATCACCCATATGAGCTATTCTTAAGCCGTCTACTTCAAAAACAATAATAACATTTTGATTCGATTCTTTTATTATATCGTTACTATGTGAGGACAATATGGTATAGATATAAAAGTCATTTGTCTGAATCTCACCTTTCTTATAATTAAGCTTTTGACAATCGTATGATCTGGAAAATACAGAGTCTGTATGGTCAGGATGTGAATGCGTGCTTAAGATGGCTACGGGATTAAAATCCACGACATCTATAGCGGGCATTTGTGTCGGGTCTACCACAACATTCTCTCCATTCACAGAGGAGATGATATAGCTGGTATATGGATGTGCGGCATCGAGAGATGCTGTTTGGATTCTCACCTTGCCACTGTCATTTGTGGCTTGTGGAATTGTAAGCTCCGGCTCGGGCGTAGATGTAGGTTCAGGAGTAGTTGTAGGCTCGGGCGTAGCTGTAGGTTCAGGAGTAGCTGTAGGCTCAGCTAAAGCTTCTGTGGGCTCTACATCCTTTAATGATTCCTTTGATGAATCGTTTTTTGAACAACCCTGTAGTAAAAGTGCAATAACTAAAATGGAAATAATAATTTTTCTCATATTTTCCTCCCTTTTGATATGAAAATAAGATTTACTCTTCAATAATATCATGGAGGAATTTATTTCCTATGGAAGAAAGTCAATAAGACCAGTAGAATCATACAATTTTATGTATATTGCTTAAGGCTACTTTCCAGTTCATACTTTATTTTATCCTTTAAATGGGCGGGATTTAGAACCTTAGCTCCATGTCCAAACTGAAGAATCCACCGGATCAGCTCATCTGTTACGGCGGTGTTTCTTATGAAGGTTATTCCATCCTCAGTCTGTACGATTTCATCAGCAAGCTCTGATTCGTATTCCATTATGTATTTGGCTGTTTTATGGTCAAAGGATATAATTATCTGTTCTACCACATTTCCTGAAAGGTGAATGAATTTCCTTCTGCTTCTGCCAGAATGGTAGTCATCAGGGATATGAAATTTATCATCTAGAAGAGTAATAGCCCTTATCCTTGAAACTCTAAAATCCCTTATCTCATTGCGAAGCTCACAAAAGCCTATAACGCATAGGGCACCATCATTTATGGAAAGCTCGTATGGATGGATGACACGAATGGTATCCTCATCACTTCCGAAACTGCGATATATTATTTTTGCCTTCCTTTTATTCTGTATGGAATCATGAAGCTTCTCCTCTACCTCAGGATTTAGTGTGTCGCTTATGTAGTCATTAGTATTAATAGAAACAAGATCGGTAAAATGCTTGATAAACTCCCGGTTTAAATTAGTGGTATTGTCAAGAAGCTTATTAATCAATTCATATGAGGTTCTCCCCATGGTCATGTATTGATATGGCTTTAGAAGCTCCAGCATAAAAGAAAGGGAAATCAACTCAGGGGATGTAAAGGTGATATCGCTGAGGCGAAACTTGTCCGCAGTATAGTAGGTTTTATTATTTCTTTCTAGCTCTGAGATAAAGCATATGCCGGATAGACTATCAATATCGCGCATTATTGTCTTCTTATCCACGATGACGTTCCATTTCTCCAAGGAAGAGTGGATGTCGCTAATGGTATAGCCCCTTTTGTTTTCTGAAAGTAATAGCAAGATAAATATCTGTCTTTCGGTTTGTGCCATATCTTTCATATTGTGTTCCCTCCTATTAATAATTTGGACTAGTTACTGTGTCCTTATGAAGAGTATTAAGCTTTCGCATCTCATATATAATAAATATTCCAGTTAATACTGAGGAAGTAATATCTGCTATAGGTCCTGCGGTTATGAGCCCATCTAAACCAAAAAACTTAGGTAATATAATCAGACAAGGGATAAGTATTAGAACCTGTCTGGAAAGGCCAAGTAATGCTGAGAGGTTTGACTTTCCGACCGCCTGAAAATAGTTAGAGGTTACAATTTGAAATCCTATTATGGGTAAGAACATTAAATTCCTTTTTATCGCTTTAACACCGAAGGCTATTAGTTCGGTGTCTTCATTATTAAATAAGTAAACCAGCTGCTCGGGGAATAATCTGGTTATTATCCATCCGATAACAACAATCACAGTTGCAAATAAAACCCCCAAATGGTATGCCTGTTTTACTCTATCAAATTTCTTGGCTCCATAATTATATCCGATAATAGGCTGCAATCCTTGGTTGATGCCAAATATTGGCATTATCATTAATGTTACTATACTATTAACAATTCCCATTCCCGAGACGGCTATATCTCCGCCATAAGTACTAAGACCTTTGTTCATAATAAAATTAAGAATACTTGACGCGATTTGCATAGCAAAAGGGGCAGTTCCTAAAGCTAGAATCTTACTGACATAAACAAGCCTTAGCTTCATATATGATAGCTTTAATTTTAAGAAGCTTTTGCCTCTCATAAAATATAACATAACCCATAATGCAGATACTATCTGAGATATAATCGTGGCAATGGCGGCACCTTTCATCCCCCAATTAAAGACAAAGATAAAGATTGGGTCTAGGATAATATTTATGATTGCACCGATTAACATGGTATTCATGGCAATTTTAGGATTACCCTCAGAACGAATAAAGTTGTTCATACCCATTCCTACAGACTGAAACACCGCTCCTAAAAGTATTATATTCAAGTAATCCATAGCATAAGGTAAAATATCATTACTGGTGTTCATTAATTTAAGAAAAGGTTCCATAAAGATAAAGCCTAGTACAGTTAGTATCAAAGAAGATGCAATCAACAGAACAAAGGCATTATTGAAAATACCCTCTGCCTCATCTTTTCTGTCTTGTCCAAGTCTAATAGCCACCAGTGAATTGGCACCTACACCAATCAGCATCGAGAAGGCCATCAATATCAGCATAATAGGAAAGGATACTGTGATACCACCAATTCCTAAGGAGCCTACACCGTGACCTATATATATTCTATCAACAACATTATATAGGGCATTAACCAACATTCCTATAATTGCAGGAATAGAAAATCTAAAAATTAATTTTATTATACGTTCTTCGCCAAGTTGCTTTGATCTGTCTATGTTTTCCATTCATTCACTCCTACTGTAATTAGTATATAGCTTGTTAAGTATACTAACAGCATAGTCAAATGTCAACTTAGTACATGGTGGATTATACTAGAAATTACAATTACAATTCGCTGCAGTTTTTAATTGAATCATAAATGAAAGGAGAGCAAGAATTTAATTCTTGACAATTCTATAAGAAAACCGTATAATCATTTAGCGTGCAAATTTGCATGCAAATATTTTTTATGCGTATTTTGCGGATGCATAAGCATGTGCTAAGCGCAGACAACCACAGAATGAATAATTTACTAATATCACAGGAGGTGAAAAATTAATGCCTACATTTAACCAGCTAGTGAGAAAGGGCAGAAAGTCAATTGAGTTCAAATCAAATTCTCCTGCATTGCAGAAGAGTTTTAACTCACTGAATAAGAGAACTACTGATGTATCTTCACCACAAAAAAGAGGTGTATGTACAGCGGTTAGAACTGCAACACCGAAGAAGCCAAATTCAGCTCTTCGTAAGATTGCCAGGGTTCGCCTGTCCAATGGTATCGAGGTTACAAGCTATATCCCCGGAGAAGGTCATAACCTTCAGGAGCATAGTGTTGTACTAATCAGAGGCGGTAGGGTAAAAGACTTACCCGGCACCAGATACCATATTGTCAGAGGTACACTTGATACGGCAGGCGTTGCCAACAGAAGACAGGCACGTTCCAAGTACGGTGCTAAAAGACCGAAAGACGCTAAGAAATAAGATTGCCTAGTAAAAAAGTGATGCGCAACTAAATAGATTGCAAAACATTTTTGAATGAAGTTAAGTGCCGGATTAATTTTTATCTTTTGATTTGTATTTCTGTGGGTTACAGATTGAAGTGAAGTGGTAACATTTCATATATAGAAAACGAATTAAGCTGAGCGCGAACACAATCAAGGAAAGCAAGGATCTTTCATTTGTGAGTACCTAGGAATTAATGTAACTAACGAAATCTCGTTTCGTTAAGTATTGTTAAGGAGGGAAGAAACGTGCCAAGAAAAGGACATGTACCCAAAAGGGATGTACTGGCGGATCCGTTATACAACAATAAAGTTGTGACAAAGCTTGTCAACAATATTATGTTGGACGGTAGAAAAGGAGCCGCACAGAAAATAGTATACGGAGCTTTTGAGAAGGTAGCTGAAAAGTCCGGTAAGGATGCCGTCGAGGTATTCGAAGAGGCTATGAATAATATCATGCCTATGCTTGAAGTTAAAGCAAGACGTATCGGCGGTGCAACCTATCAGGTTCCTATTGAAGTAAGACCTGAAAGAAGACAGGCGCTAGCTCTAAGATGGTTAACAATGTTCTCTAGAAAAAGAGGAGAAAAGACCATGCAGGATAGACTAGCTAATGAAATCTTAGATGCTTCAAATAGTACAGGAGCATCAGTTAAGAGAAAAGAAGATATGCATAAGATGGCAGAGGCAAATAAAGCATTTGCTCATTATAGGTGGTAAAAGGAAAGTATAAAGTATCATAGCATGTTCTTCTTTATTGTATTAAATTTTAGGAAACATGATTTGAGATTGTTATAATTCTTTGCCAGTAACAAGCAGGTTATTAAAATAATTTGCTTGCCATGAATTAAGGAGGAATTATTTTTGGCAGGAAGACAATATCCATTGGATAGGACTAGAAATATCGGTATTATGGCACATATTGATGCGGGAAAGACAACACTTTCTGAACGTATCTTGTATTATACCGGTGTCAACTACAAAATGGGTGATACACATGAAGGAACTGCGACTATGGACTGGATGGAGCAGGAACAAGAAAGAGGTATCACAATCACTTCAGCAGCGACGACATGTCATTGGACGCAAGAGCTGGAGCATAAAAAGTTACCCGGAGCACTCGAGCATCGTATCAATATTATTGATACTCCTGGACACGTGGACTTTACCGTAGAGGTAGAGCGTTCACTTCGTGTACTGGATAGTGCTGTTGGTGTATTTTGTGCTAAGGGTGGCGTTGAGCCCCAGTCTGAGACAGTATGGCGTCAAGCTGATAAGTATCGCGTACCGAGAATGGCCTTTGTAAATAAAATGGACATTTCTGGTGCAGACTTTTTTAATGTTATAAATATGATTAAAACCAGGCTTGGGAAGAACCCCGTAGCCCTACAGCTTCCTATCGGTAAAGAAGACACATTTGTTGGACTTGTAGATTTATTCGAGATGAAAGCTTATTACTATAATGATGATAAGGGTGAGGATATCTCAATATCTGAAATTCCCGATGATATGAAGGATCTTGCAGAGGAATATAGGGGTATTATGATCGAAGCCATCTGTGACACCGATGATGCTTTGATGGAAAAGTACCTGGAAGGTGAAGAACCATCTGTGCAGGAATTAAAGGCAGCACTTAGAGAGGCTACTATTTCTGTTAAGATTATTCCTGTTCTATGTGGATCTGCTTATCGTAACAAGGGGGTACAGAAGCTTTTAGATGCAATTATTGAGTTTATGCCTGCTCCTACAGATGTAGCTGATATTAAGGGTATAGATGAAAATGGTAATGAGGTTACAAGAAAGTCTTCTGATGAAGAACCCTTCTCCGCATTAGCATTTAAGATTATGGCCGATCCCTTTGTTGGAAAGCTTGCTTTCTTTAGGGTATATTCAGGAACACTGAACTCAGGTTCTTATGTACTGAATTCCTCAAAAGGCAAGAAGGAACGTGTAGGACGTATCCTTCAGATGCATGCCAACAAGAGAGAAGACCTGGAAAAGGTATATTCCGGAGATATTGCTTCTGCAGTAGGACTTAAAATGACTGCCACAGGGGATACCCTTTGTGATGAAAAGCATCCTGTTATACTTGAATCCATGGAATTCCCTGAGCCTGTTATTAATGTTGCTATAGAACCTAAGACTAAGGTTGGTCAGGATAAGATGGGAGAAGCTTTAGCTAAGCTTGCAGAAGAAGATCCCACATTCAGAGCCTATACCGATGAAGAAACAGGTCAAACAATAATCGCTGGTATGGGAGAGCTTCATCTTGAAATCATCGTTGATAGATTATTACGTGAATTTAAGGTAGAGGCTAATGTTGGTGCACCTCAGGTTGCATATAAGGAGTCCTTTACTAAGACAGTTGAGATTGACAGTAAATATGCAAGACAGTCCGGTGGACGTGGACAATATGGACATTGTAGAGTTCGCTTTGAACCTATGGATGCCAATGCAGAGAAGACCTTTGAATTTGTTTCAGAGGTTGTCGGTGGAGCAATCCCCAGAGAATATATACCTGCTGTTGGAGCCGGTATAGAAGAAGCATCAAAAGCCGGTATTCTTGGCGGATATCCTGTATTGGGTATAAGAGCGGTTGTATATGATGGCTCATATCATGAGGTTGACTCAAGTGAAATGGCATTTAAGATTGCAGGCTCCATGGCATTTAAGGATGCTATGAATAAGGGCGGTTCTGTTCTTCTTGAGCCAGTCATGAGAGTTGAAGTTACAGTACCTGATGATTATATGGGAGATGTTATCGGAGATATAAGCTCCCGTCGTGGTCGTATTGAAGCTACTGAGGATCTGAACGGTTCAAAGCTGATACATGGATTTGTTCCATTGTCAGAGATGTTTGGATATGCCACTTCGCTTCGTTCCCGTACACAGGGTCGTGGAGCATATTCTATGTTCTTTTATTCTTACGAGAGAGTACCTAAGAGTGTTCAGGAAAAGATACTTTC
>JAQVQL010000099.1 GCA_028701595.1 Herbinix sp. | reverse complement strand
ACAACAGATTATGAGTATAATGCGAGTATAATATAGTAAAAAGTGCTATAGGAGGAGATTTTATGTATCTTGATAGTTTGCTAGAACATTTAGATTATACCTGCTTGCAGGGGGACACACATACTTTGGTCACAGATTTGGTGTATGATTCAAGGAAGGCAAATAAGGGGTCGGTATTTGTATGTATTAGCGGTACCGTAACAGATGGACACGATTATATCCCACAGGTAATAGAAAAGGGAGCGACAGCAATTGTAATTGAGAAGGACATTGATTTACCAAAGGATGTTACGGTAATTAGAGTGAATAATGCAAGAAGGGCACTGGCTTTTATGTCGGCGGCTTATTTTGGGCATCCTGCTAGTAAACTAACTACTATAGGTATAACTGGAACCAAGGGTAAGACTACTTCTGCCTATATGGTAAAATCTATATTGGAGAGCACGGGTATTAGGACGGGACTAATCGGTACCATTGAGACTATTATTGGTGATGAGGTGATTCCCGCTAATAATACGACACCTGAATCCTATATAATCCAGCAGACATTTGCCAAGATGGTAGATGCTGGAATCAAGTGTGTGGTTATGGAAGCGTCGTCTCAAGGATTTTTGCATTTTAGGATTGATGGATTTGTCTTCGACTATGGAGTATTTACTAATCTGGGATATGATCACATAGGTGATAAAGAGCATAAGGATTTTGATGATTATCTTAGATGTAAAAGACAATTATTCAGACAATGCAAGATGGGACTAATTAATATAGATGATAAATATGCCAATGATATCATGGAAGGTCATACCTGTAAAATAGAAACCTTTGGATTTTCTGAAAATGCAGATATAAGGGCTACTGATGTCAAGCTAGTCCATGAGCCTGGATATTTGGGCGTATCCTATGGGATTAGAGGGCTAATGAATTTTGATGTAGCTATAGATATTCCTGGTAAATTTAATGTCCTGAATTCCTTATGCGCCATAGCCATATGCAGACATTTTGATGTAAGTGAGAACGATATTATAGAGGCTTTGAAGGAAATCAAGGTAAGAGGTAGGGTTGAACTAGTTCCTATAAACCGCAATTATTCAGTTATGATTGACTATGCTCATAATGCCATGAGCCTAGAGAGCTTACTAACTACTATAAAGGAATATAATCCAAAAAGAATTGTATGCGTATTTGGTTGCGGAGGAAATCGTTCCAAGGATAGAAGATATCTGATGGGTGAAATATCCTCCAAGATGGCGGACCTTACCATAGTTACATCAGACAACCCAAGGTTTGAAGAGCCTGAGGATATTGTAAATGATATTATAACAGGTGTTAAAAAAGCTCCCGGAAGATATATAAAGATTACTGATCGCAGGGAAGCCATTAAGTATTGTATAGATAATGCCGAAGAAGGAGATGTCATAATAATAGCCGGAAAAGGCCATGAGGATTACCAAGAAATTAAAGGCGTAAAGCACCACATGGATGACAGAGAGCTTGTTATGTCAGCGATAAACTCGTAGATTTTGAGTTCCTAATACGTCTAAATATGATATAATATACAACACAAAGGAGGGCTGATATGACTTATCATAACTATTCTGATATCATAATTGATATTTCTCATGAAAATCTTGACAAGACATACCAGTATGCCATTCCGGATGAATTTTTATCGCTGGCGGTTATCGGTGCTCCTGTGATAGTGCCCTTTGGTATGGGTAATCGCACAATTAATGGGTATATAGTTGGACTCTCAAATGAACCTAAAATAAGCATAGAAAAGATTAAGCCCATAAGCTCTGTAATAGAGGGCGCTCCTGTTATTGAAAGCCATTTAATTTATCTTGCATATTGGATAAAGGAGACCTTCGGAGGAACAATCAATGATGCTCTTAAGACTGTGATGCCTGTTAAGAAGGCTGTAAGGATAAAGGAGCAAAGAATGATTGTGCTGATTAAGCCAGTCGATGAGCTGAGGCAGATATACGAGGAACAAATAAAAAAGAATAGCAAAGCAAGAGTGAGAATTATTGAAGCCTTACTTAATAAAAACATACTTGATTATGATAAGGCTCTTCAAATTCTTAACATCGGTAAGCCGGTGATAACATGGCTGATTGAAAATCACATAATTAAGATAGAAAGTAAGCAGATATATCGTAACCCAATCGATAGTCAAAGCTCCCCACAGACCCGAGTTAAATTAAATGATGAACAAGAAAGTATTGTTGATAATGTAATTAGGGATTATAATGAAGGAAAGCTTCACACTTATTTAATCCACGGAATTACAGGAAGCGGTAAAACTGAAGTATATATGGATATTATTGCAGAGGTAATATCTAAGGGTAAGCAAGTAATAGTGCTTATACCTGAAATTGCTCTAACATATCAAACAGTAAACAGATTCTTAGAAAGATTCGGGGAGCGTATATCTATCCTAAATTCCAGAATGTCTGATGGTGAACGATATGACCAGAGTCTAAGAGCCAAAAAAGGAGAAATCGATATTATGATTGGCCCTAGGTCTGCCTTGTTTACACCATTTAAAGACTTGGGACTAATAATTGTTGACGAGGAGCATGAGGGAAGCTATAAGAGTGAAACCACCCCCAAATATCATGCGGTAGAGGTTGCAGTGAAAAGAGCAGAGCTTACAGGAGCCTTTGTTATTCTCGGCTCGGCAACGCCGTCATTGGAATCATATAGTAAAAGCATAACTGGTGATTATAAGCTATATACCCTTACAAAAAGGGCAAAGGAGGCAAATCCTCCAAAGGTTTGGATAGTTGATTTAAAAGAGGAATTAAGGCAAAAGAACAGAACGATATTTTCTAGAAAGCTTAAGGAGCTTATTGAGGAGAAACTAAATAGGCGAGAGCAAATCATGTTATTTATAAACCGAAGAGGCTATTCTGGATTTGTATCCTGTAGAAGCTGTGGTCATGTTATGAGATGCTCGCACTGTGACATATCCTTAACTTCACATGTAAATGGTAAGCTTCTTTGCCATTACTGCGGATATGAGGAGAGGATGCCAAGCAATTGCCCCTCCTGCGGATCAAAATATATAGCAGCATTTGGTACAGGAACTCAGAAGGTAGAGGAGATTGTAAGACGAGAATTTCCTAATGCAAGAGTCCTTCGTATGGATACAGATACAACGAAGAAAAAAGGTGGACATCAGAGGATTCTATCAGCATTTGCGAATCATAAAGCGGACATTCTTATAGGAACCCAGATGATTGTTAAGGGTCATGACTTTCCCTTGGTGTCCTTGGTAGGGATAATTGCAGCCGATTTATCTCTTTATGCAGGAGATTTTAGAGCCAGTGAAAGAACCTTCCAGCTTCTGTCTCAGGCAGCAGGAAGAGCAGGACGGGATGCCATCCCAGGTGAGGTTGTTATTCAGACCTACCATCCGGAGCATTATAGTATTATCACAGCGGCGCAAGGAGATTATCAGGAATTCTATGAGCAGGAGATGCTATATCGTAGGTTAATGCAATATCCTCCAGTGGCTCATATTTTGGTTGTGCTTGTAACTGCAAAGGAAGAGGATAAGTCAGATAGAGCAGTAGCTTTTGCAGCGGAAGCCTTAAAAGAATATATTAATATAAATGAATTATCATCTCAGGTTATCGGTCCTGCTCCGGCGGGACTAGCAAAGGCTAAAGATATATATCGAAGGTTGGTATATATTAAGGATGAGAAGTATGATGTACTGGTGGGAATAAAGAATTATTTGGAGGGCTACTTTAGCTATTCAGGACGATTTGTAGGATGTAACCTTCAATTTGATTTTAATCCGATGAGTACATATTAATCGCGAATGAGAAAATCGTGGGTTATCGAGTATAATCCGCGGATAAAAGTAACTGATAGGAGGTAAATTATGGCTATAAGAAATATTAGAGAAATCGGAGACAGTGTACTTACAAAGACAAGCAGAGAAGTAAAGAGCGTTGATAAAAGACTCCTTGTTCTAATTGATGATATGCTGGATACGCTATATGATTCACAAGGAGTTGGTTTAGCGGCTCCGCAAATTGGTGTATTAAAGCGTGTCATTGTGATAGATATATCAGAGGAAGGAAATGACCCCATTATACTTATTAATCCTGAAATTATGGCAACAGACGGTAGCCAGGTTGGGGATGAGGGATGTCTTAGCGTTCCCGGTAAGGTTGGAACTGTTGAAAGACCTAATTATGTTAAAGTAAAAGCTTATGATAAAAAAATGAAGGAATTTACTATAGAAGGAACAGAATTGTTGGCAAGGGCATTATGTCATGAAATAGATCATTTAAATGGCGAACTATATGTTGATAAGATTACAGACGAGCTTAGAGACGTGATATATCAAACAGATGATGTTTAATAGATTGGTAGCAAATAAGTAATAATATTGTAGATTAAATTTGATTGGAAGGAAAATATATTATGAGAGTCTTGTTTATGGGTACTCCTGATTTTGCAGTCGGCACATTAGAAGAGATTATAGCAGCAGGTCATGAGGTTATCGGAGTAGTAACTCAACCGGATAAGGTAAAGGGAAGAGGAGGGAAGGTTAGCTTCCCACCCATTAAGGAGGCAGCCCTTAAGCATAATTTAAATATATATCAGCCTATTAGGGTTCGAAAACCAGAATTTATACAGATAATCAGAGACCTGGAGCCCGAGGTTATTGTAGTTGCAGCCTTTGGACAACTGCTTCCTAAGGAGCTTCTGGATATACCGCCCTATGGTTGTATCAATGTCCATGCCTCCTTACTACCGAAGTACAGAGGAGCAGCACCTATACAGGCGGCTATAATAAATGGTGATGAGAAAACAGGAGTTACAATTCAGCATATGGATGTTAAGCTGGATACAGGAGATATAATTTTACAGGAAAGCATTCCTATAGCGGATGATGAGACAGGTGGAAGCTTGTATGAAAAGCTGGCGCGTCTTGGGGCAGAGCTATTAGTAAAGGCACTAAAGAACCTAAAAGATGGAACTGCTAGAAGAACTCCTCAGGATGATTCCCTAGCTAGCCATGTAAAGATGATGGATAAGGAAATGGGCAATATTGATTTTACTCAGCCTGCCATCAGTATAGAGAGAATGATTCGAGGACTAAATCCCTGGCCCAGTGCTTATACTAAATTAAATAGTAAAACTCTGAAGCTCTGGAAGGCCGCTGCTATCGATTATTCAGATGGAGGACAACCCGGTGAAGTGGTTAAGGTTGATAAGAATACAATCACCGTTATGACAGGTAAGGGTGCACTTGAAATACAGGAGCTTCAACTGGAGGGTAAGAAACGATTAACTTGCGATGCCTTCCTCAGAGGATATCCTATAGATAAAGGAACAATTCTGGGATAGATAATTTTATGCTTATAGGGTTATTTGTTTCGTAGAACTGAATAATAGTTTAATATAACTATAAATATACTCATTTATGAAAGAAGGTGGATGTATGTATTTTCCATATTTTGATCCAACATATATTTTAGTAATTATAGGAGTGATTTTATCTCTGATTGCTTCGGCAAGAGTAAAATCAACATTTGCAAAATACTCCAGAGTAAGAAGTCATTCTGGGCTTACAGGTGCAGAGGTTGCAGAGAAGGTTCTTCATCATGCAGGCATATATGATGTATCTATTGAGAATGTACAAGGTCAACTAACTGACCACTACGACCCCAGGAAAAAGGTTCTTCGTCTATCTGATTCAGTATATGGCAGCAATTCAATAGCAGCCATTGGCGTAGCGGCTCACGAATGTGGTCATGCAATTCAGCATCAGAATGCATATGCACCGTTGAAGATTAGAAGCGCGCTGGTTCCTGTGGCTAATTTCGGCTCATTTTTAGCCTGGCCTATAATATTAGTAGGACTTTTGCTGGCTGGGTCTCAGACCTTGATAGATATAGGAATCATATTGTTTTCCACGGCTGTACTATTTCAATTGGTAACACTACCTGTTGAATTTAATGCTTCAAGAAGAGCAATTCAGAAGCTTAGTGAGTCGGGGATTCTTCACTATGAAGAATTAAATCAATCAAAAAAGGTGCTAAATGCCGCTGCCTTAACATATGTAGCAGCAGCTGCGGCTACGATTTTACAGCTTTTACGTTTAGTACTATTATTTGGAGGAAGACGTCGTGACTAATGAAAAAGACGGACGAGAGATTGTGCTTGATATGCTTCTTCAGGTAATAGATGGTAAAGAGTTTGGCCATAGAGTGTTAGGAAGAGCTTTAAGGTACTATCAGGATAAGAATAAACAGGAGAGGGCTTTTATCTCCAGACTTTTTATCGGTACCATAAAGCACTACCTAACACTTGATTATGTAATTGAACAATTCTCATCCCTACCTACTAGGAAAATGAAACCCTTTATAAGGAACCTACTAAGGCTTAGCGTCTATCAGCTTCTATACATGGATAGTATACCCGCATCAGCGGTCTGTAACGAGGCTGTAAAGCTGGCTAAGAAGCGGGGCTTTACAAGGTTATCAGGATTTATTAATGCTAATCTTAGAAATATTGCAAGAATGGGTGAGGTCAAGTATCCTGATGAAGATGAAAATATTGTAACTTACTTAAGCATCAGGTATTCGACTCCTACATGGATAGCCGACATGCTACTTAAGCAATATGATCTAATATCAGTTGAAGCGATGTTAGAAGCTTCTTTAAGGGATAATGAAATCACTATTCGCTGTAACCGAATGAAGACTACTCCTGATGAGCTACAGGAAAAGTTAATCGGTGAAGGGGTAACGGTAGTTGAGCATCCATATCTTAGAGAGGCTTTTGTTATTAAGAATTTTGATTATTTGGAAAGCTTAGATACATTTAATGATGGGTTGTTTACAGTGCAGGATGTTAGCTCCATGCTAGTAGGGGAAGCATCAGGTGCAAAAGGTAAAGATTTTGTTGTTGATGTGTGTGCGGCTCCCGGTGGAAAGGCACTTCATATAGCCGAAAAAGCTGGAAAGGTCTCAGCAAGAGATTTAACAGAGTTTAAGACTAAGTTAATCGAAGAGAATATAGTTCGTATGGGAATCCACAACATTGAGATTAAGGTGTGGGATGCTGCAGCTATAGATACCGACATAATAAATAAAGCAGATATAGTAATTGCAGACCTTCCTTGTAGCGGTCTGGGTGTATTAGGTAAAAAATATGACATAAAATACAAATTGACACAAAATCAACAAAAAGAGCTGGTAGAATTACAAAGAAAGATTTTAGATGTGGTTTCACAGTATGTAAAACCAGGTGGTATATTAATTTATAGTACATGTACAATTAACAAGCATGAGAATATCGAGAATATGGAGTGGTTTTTAGATAATCATGATTTTGTTGCAGATAGTTTAAACAGTTATCTCCCGGAAGTATTGCATTCGGAGACTACAAGTGTCGGATATTTGCAGCTGCTTCAGGGAATCCATCCCACAGATGGATTTTTTATTTGTAGAATGAGAAAGGAAGGTAGGTAAACATTTGGATATAAAATCCATGTATTTGGATGAACTAATTAACGAAATGAAGAGTATTAACCAGCCTTCTTTTAGGGCGAAGCAGATATACGAATGGATTCATGGAAAGCTTGCTAGTAGCTATGACGAGATGACAAATATATCTAAGGAATTAAGAAATGCGCTGAAGGAGAACTATCCACTAGTAAACCTGGAGGCGGTAGATAGTCTGATTTCTGAAAATGATGGAACCATAAAGTACCTATTTCGTCTAAGTGATGACAGAGTTATTGAAAGTGTCTTGATGAAATACAATTATGGTAACAGTGTGTGTATATCATCCCAGGTGGGATGTAAAATGGGCTGTACCTTCTGTGCCTCTACTATAGGAGGAAAGGAAAGAGACCTTACAGCATCTGAAATGCTTGATCAAATCTATCGTATTCAGAGCATGTCAGGAGAAAGAGTAAGTAATGTTGTAGTTATGGGGACCGGAGAGCCCCTTGAGAATTATGATAATCTACTGCGCTTTATACGCATCCTATCTGATGCCGATGGACTTAATATAAGTACCAGAAATATCACTGTATCTACATGCGGAATACCAGATAAGATAAGGGACCTTGCCGAGGAGGAGCTACCTATTACTCTGGCACTATCACTTCATGCGCCGAATAATGAGATCAGAAAAAGGATAATGCCCATAGCTAGGCAGCATGAGCTTGCTGATGTAATGGATGCTTTTAGGTATTATTATGAAAGAACCGGTAGAAGGCTGACATTTGAATACTGCCTAATGGAGGGAATTAATGATGAGGAAAATCATGCCAGAGAGCTTAGCAAATTGGTAGCTGGATATAACTGTCATGTTAATTTGATCCCTGTCAATCCTATTAAGGAAAGAAACTTCATAAAATCAGATAGCAATAAAATACAGAAATTCAAAAATATACTTGA
>JAQVQL010000098.1 GCA_028701595.1 Herbinix sp. | reverse complement strand
TGATTAACAAGCATTGAAATAAATATGTAATATCTTCCAAAAGCCGTATGTAATCAACGGGGCTTGTTGCTCCGTTTTCGGTTCGACAAAAGCCGTATAAATCAATCAAACTTAATTCATACAACTCTTGTATGGTATTAATTCCTGCACGTTTCAATAAGTTATAACTTCTTACACACAACTGTAAATCCGTACCCGCGTAGTTTTCCAAACTGTTTTTGTCCATTTTATAAACCTCTTTTCTTAAGTTGTTGATACTATCTTCTTTTTCATTTCTTTTCTTCTTTTCCATAACCATCGATACATACCAACGATATCTACCATTATTGTGAAAGATGATCCCGATATTGACCTCTTCATCCATAACTATTGTTCCGCACCAATCCACTGCCTCTTGCTTATCTTCGAATGCTCTTATAAACCATTTTTCTCCCAAAAACGTATGATGTATGGCCACTACATATCTGGCCTCAACCGTTGTTGCTTCGGCAATTTCCCAATCTGTGGGATAATCTATGCCCTCTAATCTCCCATCAACTTCGAGTCTACCTTTGTAAACTTTCATTTTCTTTTCCTCCCTGTTTTATTTTATCCTCTATTTGAATTCGATTGTCAACATTCCTTCTGAGCCTAAGAACCAAGATTGCTCCTCATAAGGATCATTCATAAATCCTTCTTTTGCCTCTTTGATATATCTCTTGATGCGCTCAGTTCCGACCATCTCAGTTACCGCTTTCTTAGATACCTTTTTACCGTTGATATAAAATACTGTTTTCATTTTAAATCCTTTCATCAAACTCTTCCTACACTTCCCTACTTTACCCCACCCACCCACCCTTTACTTTACTTACTTATATAAAATCTATCATTTCACTCCTTCCACTTTATCATCAAACCATCTCAAACTCTTACTCATTAAAATTCACCTTCCTTCACCATAAATTTATAAAACTTATCTATATCTTCATTAAACATTTCCTCAAAAATTAATTCACATAAAACTATATTATAAACCATTTCTTCATCCCACCTCTCAACTATTAAATTTCTATTACCTTCATAATAACCAATTAAAATACCTCTCAAAATAACTAATTTTTTCTTACTATCTATACTATTCAACCACTTCTTTAATTTTTTCATCTCTCTATTATTTTCAAAATACACTTATAAAATACCTCCTTAATTCCCACCCACCCACCCTTTACTTTACTTACTTACTTTTAACTTTATTTTCTATTCTTTCTTTTTCCTTCCTTACTCCATACACATAATTATAACTACATTTTAACTCACTACTTATTTCTACATTACTCATACCTTCATCAATCATTCTTACTATATCATCTTTCTTACTATTTCTTTTAACTCTTCTCAACTCTAAATCATTCATTCTACAATAATTACTTAACACATTATATACAAAATTATACCTCACACCCATCTCTACACTAATTTCTTTAATTTCCAAACCACCCAAATACAATTCAATCATTCTTTTACTTTTACTTAAATCATTATTATCCCTAATTTTACCAATTTCTTCTTTACTAATTCTTTCAACTTTACCCATTTTAAATCTCCTTATTATTTTTTTTTTTAAATTTTATCAAACTCTTTATAACCTACTCAACCCTATTATCCCTCTCTCTACCTACCTCAACACAAAACTCCTTTCAATCTCCCACCCACCCACCCATTAAACTTACTAAACTTCTCTTACCAAATAAAATTCTCTTTTTTCCTCCTCCTCCCTCTCATCAATTTCATCATCATAATCATCCTCAAACTCTAAACCTATAAAACACATAACTTCCTTTTCCCAATTTTCCATTTCAACCACAAAACTCATTTTAAATACCTCTTTCTAATTTATTCTTCTTAACTACTAAATACTCTCTTAACTCTAAATATTCTCTTTCCCATCTATTTTTAATCCACATACTACACAAATTGCATTTACCACAACTCAAACAACCATATTTTATCCTATTTCTCATTTTACTTAAATAATCAAATCTTTCCTCCTTTCTCATATCAACATATACCTCATAACTAATATTACCATAATTATTCTTCTTTACAACCTCTTTCTTTTTAATACTCTCATAATAATTACTCAATAATTCTTCATAAACTCTTAAACTTTCTAAATTCTTCCTATTCATTCCTTTTACCTCTTTCTAATTTAAACGTTATTATTATTAATTTACACACAATATATAAAAATTCAAAAATCAAAACATACAAATCCAATAATTTTTTAAAAATAATAATCCATACAAATCCAAATTATTATTTTTAAAAATTTTAAAAAATTATTTTATCCCTCCCAACTTACTTCTCCCTCCAAACTACCAGCTATAAAATATTTTATAAAAATATCAAATCTCAATAACATTTTTATAAAATTTTTTAACACACTACTCATTACCCAATCTCTACCCATAAAATAAATTTTTAAAATCCCAATTTTATTTTTGAATTTTTATATACTACAATTTAAATTTATAATAATATTAACTCGCTTCAACATACTTTCCCCTCTCCAACTACCTAATTATAACATACTTCAATTTACCAATAAACAATAACACTCCAAACTTACTTATCTCTCTTACTAATTTTAACATACTACACTTCAATTTACACCGGACCCCCAACTCCGAACTACGATAGGACTTCTAACCGAAATTTTAGAGATGGCGCTTTAGTGACAGCGATGAAATTTTGCTGTGCTCGCAGAGGTGCTATGTGGAGTGCTTTAGCGCAACGCGATAGTATCTCAAGAGTGCAGAGGGTCACCGCAGAGGCAAGACAGGAAGGAACGTCGGCGCGAAGCGCCAAAAATTTTTTCTATATTTTCAATTATTTTATAACAACAACTTATTAAACCACAGCCAAATCTTATTCAAACCAATATATTAATATAGTTTATAACTATATCACCACTAACCCAATTAACATATAGACAAGTTGGTATGATCGTAATTCTAAACAAGTTTGATCAAAGAAAATTAATAAAGCATAAGTTATATTTATATAAATAAGTACCCCCCTGACGTCCTGGCGTACAATCCTGGCGTACAATCCTAATGTACAATCCTAACCCAATTCTGGCGTACAATCCTATAGGCAAAAATAAAAACCACCACCAACAAAATTAAGGGTTGGAGACGGGCAATAATAACTCACTCTACCAACTCATTAACACAATAATAGGACTTCCCAGGTCACCCCTAAAGCTAGCTTCGCTATTATCAAAAATCTCTTGTTTGTTAGTGTCTCCACGTGCAAAATAAGAATTATTTGAATATTATATTAATATAGGTATAAGTAGTCGACACTTGACTACCTGATTAAACAAACTAACTACAACAATTGTAAAGGAGGCAACTTATGACTAGTACAGTTAAGGCTCTAAGTCAGCACGACACTTTATCTTTCTTGAAGGGGTCTAATTGCGCGGCCATTAGCGCACCTTTGTCTCCTTTAGAAGCCGCAGTATCCGAGGTGCAAAGCTTCGCCTCGTACACCACTGGTACGCTCGAGATGAGAATCACACCTGAGATTCAGGATTGTGTGTCTGAGCTTCGCCAGTTATCTATGTCTGCAGAATTTAAAAAACTGGGTAAGTTTGTACAGACTTTACAACGAGACTTCCCTACTCAAAATAATAGGTTAGTCCAGATGTTAAATCCCGCTTGGCTTGCTACCCATGTGCCGTTCTGCGACACACCTGAGGATGTTACTGAAGAACAGGTCCAACGTTCTTTGTGGCATATAGAAGTCCAAGGCGATTATGCTTTGATCGATGGCGTACCAGTATGGGACCGGTTAGAAGGCGAACGCCTTGACTTCTATACACTTTTTAAACTTTATAGAGACTCACGTTATGGATTAATTGATAATGGAGACTACGTTCTTTGTAGTCGTTCCATGGCCGGGTTGGCCAGCAAACTTTCGATTGCTCCTTTACTTATTAGCACAATATCTCATATATACAACTGGTCAACCCGGTGTTCTTATTATGATGCTTTCTTTGAACGTGAAATGGTCAGACGGAAGCAACTAGAAATTCAGCTGATGCAGCAAGATCACTTGCGCGCAGCTTCGTCCTTATTGCGTAGAGCAATGGATTATTTCGAAGAGAATGCAGGTGTGATGACTCCTAAAGAAGCCTTAAGTATGGCTGAGTTGGGCTTTAAAGTAAGTAGGTTAAGTCTGGGTATGATGCCAGATAAGCCTGAGCTAGGCAATGCGCCGTCGAATCAACCTTTGCTGGCTATTTATAATAATAGTACTACAAATCAAGCTGATCAGATGATTCAAGTAAATGATCAACGTTCGTATGGAAGTGAAGTAGAGCGTCGCTTACATGAAGACATTAAAGATGAGTCCAACCTCTTGTCTATCCTTGATGTGTTGCAGCGTAGTGGAGCTATGAACACAGTAGTTCGTACAGAACTGGCAGATTTACACCAAGAAAAAATAGATGAGTTTGGTAACTTAGTAGCTAAAGATGTTACTCCGGAAGGAGAAGAATAATGTCTCAATTTCAAGCTTTAAGTGGTCAGCAAGGTGACGTGCCCGCGAGTGCTTTGTCCTTAATGGAATTAGGCAAACAATTGCGTGAGACGCCTCTTGGTGCTATGGATCTTTCACAGATTAAACAATCTGAATTGACTAACCTTCAACGGCTGCTCATGCCTAAAATGACAAAATATATACCCCACGTGCCCACGCCTAAACAGGCGGCGTTCCTCCTCTTAGATAATAAAGAGGCATTTTATGGCGGAGCAGCCGGTGGAGGAAAATTGCTGAATGTGGACACACCCATATTTACAGATAGTGGATGGAAAACTGTGGGAACTCTTACAAAAGCAGATCGTATAGTTGCATTAGATGGTACATGGACTGATATAGAGTATATTACTTCATTACAACATTGTCCAATTAATTATAAAGTAATTCTTTCTTGTGGTACAGAAATAGAGTGTAATGCAGAACATCTGTGGACAGTAGATAAAATTTACATAAAAAGCCATCAAAGAAGAAAAAGAACTTATTATGAAAGACTTACCTTAACTACACAAGAAATTTTAGATAGGGGAGTTCTAACTAAGAAGAATAATAAAATGCAGGCTCAGTGGCGTTTACCCAAACATCCTGGAGTTCAAGGAAATATACAACAGTTACCAATAGATCCTTGGCTATTAGGTTATTGGCTAGGTGATGGATCCTCTTCTCAAGGAAGAATAACTGTAGGATATGAGGATAATGATTCATTTGAGCGAGAGTGCTTTGCTAGGGGAATAGTTATACAAAATATACGTCCTTCAGAGCATGGTAATTGTGCTGATTACACAATAGAGGGTTTACGGGCTCTGCTATGTAAAAATAATTTAATAAATAGCAAACATATTCCGAGTATATATATGTTAGCTTCTAGGGAACAAAGGATAGAGTTACTGAAAGGTTTAATGGATTCAGATGGACATTCTCAGGCCCGAGGAAGATGCGAATGGGCGCAAGCAATAGAAAGAAAAGAGCTATTCGATCAAGTATGTGAACTTATTAGTTCCTTAGGTTATAAAATTTCAGTTAGTAGGGCGCCAACTAAACTTAAAGGCAAGTCATTTCCTAGTTATAGAGTTACCTTTACCCCTTACGAGGAAATATTTACCTTAGATAGAAAAAACAGCAATTTATTGTTGGATTTTCCTATAGAAAAACAGCTTTCTAATGGCAGCTATTACATAGAAGACATTGTACAAATAGAGCCAAACATTCCAATGAAGTGTATTAGGATTAAACATCCTAGTCATGTGTTTTTAGTAGGAAAACAATTTATACCCACACATAACAGTGATGCTCTGCTAATGGGAGGTCTTCAGTATGTTGATGTCAAAGGCTATGCAGGAATTATCTTCCGTAAGACCTACGCTGACTTGACCAAACCTGGAGCACTTATTGATCGAGCCAAAGAATGGCTCTTTCCTTTTATAGCTGCAGGTGAAGTACGTTGGAACGACAAAGATAAAAAATTTGAGTTCTTTGAACGTCATGGAAGACATAAAGAAGCTATTTCAACATTACAGTTTGGCTACCTTGAAAGTGCTAATGATAAGTACAACTATCAGGGCGGTGAGTACCAGTACATCGGTTTTGATGAATTAACGCATATTGATGTTGCTAGCTATACTTACATGTTCTCGCGTCTAAGAAGACTAAGAGGAGTTGACATTCCGCTTCGCGTTCGTAGTGCGAGTAACCCTCCGGATGATGATAGTGGCTTATGGGTTAAAGAACGCTTTATCGATGATGGTCCTGCTAAAGGAAGGATCTTTATCCCAGCAGGCCTGGATGACAACCCTTACCTGGATAAAGAAGAGTATGAAGAGTCTTTGGAGGAATTGGACCCGGTAACACGTGCAAGGTTACGTGATGGTAACTGGGAAATCGTTCGAAGAGGCAACATGTTTAAACGCGACTGGTTTCAACCAGTTGATAAGCTTCCTCCTTATAGAAAACGCATCCGCTTCTGGGATATGGCGGCTACAGATGAAGAAAAAGCTAAGAAGCGTAATAGATCACAACAACCTGACTACACTGTAGGTTTTTTAATGAGTAGGTGGCAGAACACTTACTATATTGAAGATATTGTACGAGTAAGAAAACGTCCAGCAGATACAGAACAACTACAATTAGATACGGCAATAGCGGATGGTCATTCGACCATAATCCGCGAAGAGAGAGAGCCAGGGTCTTCAGGGATTAGTGTCATAGATATAAAGAAAAGGAATCTGTTAAACGGTTTTGACTATGACGAAAACCACTCTACTGGTACGAAGACGGCTAGAGCGAACCCGTTTTCAGCGGCTGCAGAAAGAGGTCAAGTTAAATATTTAATCGGTTGCCGTAACATTGAAGCCTTTTTTAATGAGGCAGAATCTTTTCCTGGAGGAATACATGACGATATGGTTGATGGAGGCTCTGGCGCTTTCAATCTCTTAGATTCATTAATTACACCTGGAATGCCTTTAGCTGTGTTAAAGGATGAGGAACAAGTAAGTACTTGGGCACATGAGCAAGAATTGACTGCAGGGTACTTTACACAAGACTTCAATAGATTATATTAAGGGGAGGACTTAATGTGAGTGAAATTTTAAATGAAAATAATTCCCCTACGGCTTCTAGACGTGTAGAGAGGCCTATATATGGTGAAATTGGCGTATCTGGCTTAAAAAGTACTAGCGGTGGAATTTATGAAGAATTTGTTCCTAGATTGCGTTGGCCCAAAGCTGGTGATGTCTATCAAGAGATGAGCAGTAATGATCCTGTTATTACTGCTATTATGCACGCCTCTAGACAGTTAATTAGAAAAGTTAATTGGGAAGTAATTCCGGCTTCGCAAAATGCGGAAGATTTAGCTGCAGCAGCGTTTTTAGAAGAATGCATTAATGACATGAGCCTTACTTGGTCAGATGTTATTGATGAAATTTCTTCTTTCTTTGATTATGGTTTTTCATATCATGAGATTGTCTATAAACGTAGAATGGGACAAAATAAAGACCCACGCAAAAACAGTAAATTTAATGATGGTCGAATAGGGTGGCGTAAGATTGCACCCAGAGCTCAAACTTCTATGCATTCATGGGGCTTTGATTCTGAGGGCGGTATAAGTGGAATGAATCAATATACTAAGGATGGGATTAAGTTTATTCCCATTGAAAAGTCATTATTGTTCCGCACGACATCCAACAGGGGAAACCCTGAAGGTAAGTCGTTCCTAAGGGGTGCTTATCGCCCTTGGTACTTCAAGAAACATATAGAGGAAATTGAAGGGATAGGGATTGAGAGGGATCTGGCGGGGTTGCCTGTTGTGTCTGCACCAGAAGGTGTAGATATCTTTGATGATGAGAACCCTCTTGCAGTTAAAGCTCGTGATGCAGCCTTGAAACTGGTTACTAGTATTAGAAGAGATAGGAATGAAGGAATTGTTCTTCCCGCCGGGTGGGGATTAGAGCTGTTAAGCTCTAATAGCTCTAGACAATTTGATACTAGTACAATTATTAATAGATATGACCAAAGAATAGCAATAACGATGTTGGCAGACATTGTTATGTTGGGGGCAGACAAAGTAGGCTCGTTTGCTTTGGCTAAAGTTAAACAAAGCATGTTGTCAGCATCATTAGATGCACAACTGCTGTCTGTTTGTGATATCTTTAACCGCTATGCTATTCCAAGACTTTTTGCTTTAAATACCTTCAATATAGTTGATTATCCTCAACTGAAGGCTGGCTCGGTAGTCGCACCTGATTTGAAGGAATTGGGTAATTACGTTTCTGCTTTGTCTAACTCCTAACCTTGGTAGTTGGCTACGTAGGTTGCGAGGTAGTCGGTCCATGCTGCTTCTCCTTCTGCGGGTGGAAGAGGAGATGCGTCG
>JAQVQL010000097.1 GCA_028701595.1 Herbinix sp. | reverse complement strand
CGATAACCATAGATTATCAGAATTGTCGTAGGGAGTATTCCTCAAACAATCCATTGTCAATGCCTGATCCAGATGCTTCAAAGAAGGCTGAGCAGTATATCCAAGAAAAACAAGAGGAAAATGATTCTGTAGGTGGAGTAATAGAATGTATCGTAACAGGTATGCCTACTGGAATAGGAGAACCGGTTTTCGATAAGCTAGACGCCGCACTTTCCAGGGCTGTTATGTCCATTGGTGCAGTTAAAGGAGTTGAGATAGGGGACGGGTTTTTAGTCACCAACCACACCGGCTCAGAAAATAATGACCCCTTCGCATACGACAATAATAAGCAGCTCATCAAGCTGACAAATCATGCTGGAGGAATATTAGGTGGCATCAGCGATGGCTCTGAAATCATCCTAAGAGCAGCCATAAAGCCTACCGCTTCTATTGGAAGACCTCAAAGAACAGCTAATAAGAATAACGAAAACATTGAGATTCAAATTGTAGGTCGTCACGATCCCATCATAGTACCAAGAGCTGTGGTTGTAGTGGAATCAATGGTGGCAATCACCTTAGTGGATTATCTGTTCCAGGGAATGACCTCTAGAATGGACAGAATCAAAGAATTTTATAGTAAATAATAATACAGGACAAAAACCGGTCAAACTTATGGCTGGTTTTTTTATGCCTACATATAATTGCTTACAAACATTGGTCGAGTCTTTGATCAATTTGTAAAATAATATTGACATCCTTTCTTTTTTTAGTATAATGGAAATTGCATTGTGTTTAGCACTGCTAAACTTCAAGTTTATTTTTATTAAGATTTTTAAGAGGGAGTCTAATATGAATATCGGTCAAAAGATAAAGGAAATGCGTGTCCAGAAAAGCCTAACTCAGGAGGAGCTGGCAGATAGAGCGGAGCTATCAAAGGGCTTTATATCTCAGCTGGAGAGGGATCTTACTTCTCCTTCCATTGCAACCCTGGTGGATATTCTCCAATGTCTAGGAACGAATCTGGAGGAGTTCTTTAGTGACACCACTGCTGAACAGGTCGTTTTTAAAAAGACAGATTATTTTGAAAAATATGATGCAGACCTTAAGAATCTAGTGAAATGGATTATACCCAATGCCCAGAAGAATATGATGGAACCAATACTTCTTACCCTGGACCCTGGTGGCTCTACATATCCTGATAACCCCCATGAAGGTGAAGAATTCGGTTATATTATAAGTGGCAGTATTGTCCTTAACATAGGTAATAGATCATTTAAGGCAAAAAAAGGGGAATCCTTTTATTTTATAGCTAATAAGAAGCACTACATTACAGCATCTAACAAAACCGGTGCTACCCTCCTATGGGTATCTACACCACCAAGTTTTTAATATACAACGAGGAGGAAGTATTCATGACGGATAATAAATTGATAGATCTTGTTAATATAACTAAATCCTATGGCGATAATATCGTTCTGGATGAATTGAACTTATATATCCGAGAGAATGAATTCTTAACACTGCTGGGACCCTCTGGCTGTGGCAAGACAACAACTTTAAGAATCATAGGCGGATTTGAGAATCCTGACCAAGGTCAGGTAATTTTTGAGGGTAAAGATATTACGAAGATGGCACCAAATGAAAGACAGCTTAATACGGTATTTCAAAAGTATGCTCTCTTCAATCATTTATCTATTGCTGAGAATATTGCCTTTGGTCTTAAAATAAAGAAAAAAAGCAAAGTCTATATTGATGATAAAATAAAATACGCCTTAAAGCTTGTTAACCTTGATGGATTTGAAAATCGAATGCCTGATTCCTTAAGCGGTGGCCAGCAACAGAGAATTGCCATAGCAAGAGCAATCGTAAACGAGCCGAAGGTTCTACTGCTTGATGAACCTCTAGGCGCCTTAGATTTAAAACTCAGGCAGGACATGCAATACGAGCTTATAAGGCTTAAGAATGAGCTTGGAATTACATTTATATATGTAACCCATGATCAAGAGGAAGCCCTTACCATGTCGGATACCATTGTCGTTATGAATCAGGGTTATATCCAGCAAATCGGTACTCCTGAGGATATTTATAACGAGCCTCAGAACGCATTTGTAGCCGATTTCATTGGAGAGAGCAATATTCTGCCTTCTATTATGATTGAGGATAAGCTGGTGAATATTCTAGGAACCAATTTTGCTTGTGTAGATACCGGATTTGGACGTAACAAGCCCGTGGATGTGGTAATTCGACCTGAGGATATAGATTTGGTTAAGCCTGATGAAGGAACCATAAAAGGTGTAGTTACCTCTCTTCTATTTAAGGGTGTTCATTATGAGATGGAGGTTAGTGCTCACGGCCATGACTGGCTGGTGCACTCAACTGATTTAGCAGCGGTAGGTAGTGAAGTCGGTATATTGGTGGATCCCTTTGATATACAGATAATGAACAAACCGGAATCCGAGGATGAAGAAGCAGTAGAACTTGAAATGTAGGAGGCTTCCATGAAAATTAGCAATGTATTAAATACTAAAGCTCCAAAAGCTACAATTAAAAAAAGCGGAATGTCCTCATTGGGAATTCGGAATACAAGATGGCTATCCTTCCCTTATATTTTATGGATGGTTGGCTTTATTATAATTCCTCTAATCGTGATTTTATATTACGGCATGACAACTAATGATAAACAATTCACATTGGAGAATATATCCTCAATACTTAACCCTATAAATCTAAGGGCTTTGCTGTTTGCTCTGCGATTGTCTCTGATAAGCACAGTAATTTGCCTTATTCTCGCTTATCCTTTGGCTATGATATTGAACAAATCAAAGATGAAGAGTAATAGCTTCATAGTTATGATTATAATACTTCCCATGTGGATGAACTTTTTACTCAGAACAATTGCATGGCAGAATATCCTTGAAAGAACTGGAATTATTAATACGGTACTAAAATTCTTTAATTTGCCTATGCTAAATATAATCAATACCCCAAGCGCTATAGTACTTGGTATGGTATATAACTTCCTACCCTTTATGGTTTTGCCTATTTATAATGTCCTTATAAAGATAGATAAGGATATTGTGAATGCTGCCAGAGATCTTGGTGCAAACTCCAGACAGACTCTTTTTAAGATTATTCTTCCCTTGAGCCTTCCTGGTGTTATAAGCGGAATTACCATGGTATTCGTTCCATCCCTTACAACCTTTGTCATCTCAAACATTCTCGGAGGTAGTAAGATAGTGCTTATCGGAAATGTTATCGAGCAACAGTTTCGTATCGGTAACTGGCACACAGGATCTGGCCTATCTTTGGTGCTAATGATATTCATATTGATTTCTATGGCTATCCTGTCCAAATATGATAAGGAAAGCGAGGGAAGCAACCTATGGTAAAGAAATTTATCGAGCGTTTTTATGTAGGGTTTATTTTGTTTTTCTTATATGCGCCTATTATAATACTAATTATTCTATCCTTTAACAATTCAAAATCTAGATCTAAATGGGGCGGCTTTACCCTCCATTGGTATAAGGAGCTTTTTAAGAATGAAAGTATTATGAATGCTTTATATACTACTCTTATAATCGCACTTGCATCGGCATTCATAGCAACATTAATAGGCACTGCTGCGGCTATTGCAATAAATAGTATGAAGAAAACCCCACGAACAATTATGGTTGCCATAACCAATATACCCATGCTAAATGCTGACATCGTAACCGGTATATCATTGATGCTTCTATTTGTTGCCATGAGATATACCCTTGGATTTACCAGTGTATTAATTTCACATATAACCTTTAATATTCCCTATGTAATATTAAGTGTAATGCCAAAGCTAAAGCAGCTTAACCCTCATACATTTGAGGCAGCTTTGGATTTAGGGGCCTCACCGGTATACGCCTTCTTTAAGGTCATATTACCAGATATATTCCCAGGAGTCTTAACAGGGTTCTTTTTGGCATTTACCATGTCCCTAGATGATTTCGTAATTACACACTTTACTAAGGGTCCAGAAATCAATACACTTTCAACAAAGATATATACAGAAGTTAGAAAAGGCATAAAGCCTGAGATATATGCATTATCAACTCTGATGTTTATTGCAGTACTGCTGTTGCTGATTATAGTAAATCGCAGGAATGCAGAAAGAAAGGAACCCATTAGGAAAATGTAATTGTGATTTATTTTATTTTTAAAGGAGGAGTATAGTAATAATGAAAAAATTTATTGGTCTGTCTGCCCTGTTAATACTTATGGTCTTGCTTGTAGGCTGTGCTAAAGATGATGGAGAAAAGGTCTATGTATATAACTGGGGTGAATATATGGATCCTGAGACAAGAGAGCTTTTCGAAGAAGAAACTGGAATCACAGTAGTATATGAAGAGTTCGAGCAAAATGAGGATATGTACCCTAAGGTTCAGTCGGGAGCGGTAAGCTATGATGTGATATGTCCTTCAGATTACATGATACAGAAAATGATAGAAAACAACCTTTTATACGAACCTAATTTTGATAATATACCTAATCTAAAATATATTGATGGTGCACACCTTGAAAGCGCACAGGAATATGATCCTGGTAACAAATATTCCGTTCCCTACTGCTGGGGAACCTTAGGCATCCTATATAATACAACCATGGTGGATGAGCCTATAGACAGCTGGGATGTTCTCTTTGACGAGAAATACTCTGGTGAAATACTTATGATAGACAGTGTCAGAGATGCATTTGCTATTGCCCTGAAATTTCTTGGATATGACCTAAACTCCACTAACGAGACAGAGCTTGAGGAGGCTAAGGCTCTTCTACAGGAGCAATACCCCTTAGTACAGGCCTATGTAATTGACCAGGTCCGTGATAAGATGATTGGCGGCGAAGCTGCAATCGGAGTAATCTATTCAGGTGAAGCCATATATACCAGCAGAGAGAACCCTGATTTGGAATATGTAGTTCCCAAGGAAGGGTCCAATGTATGGATCGATGGTTGGGTAATTCCAAAGAACAGTAAGAACAAGGAAAATGCAGAGGCCTTTATTAACTTCATGTGCAGGCCTGATATAGCACTTATGAACTTTGACTATATCACCTACTCCACTCCTAACTCAGGGGCTTGGGATTTAATAGAGGATGAAGATATAAAGAATAGCCCTGTTGCATTTCCTTCTGACGAGATATTAGATCGCACTACTGCTTTTAGATACCTTGGAGAAGATATGGAAAGTGTCTATATACAGAAGTGGAATGAGGTTAAGGGCGAATAGAAGCTCTATATGTTATCTGGTCTTTTCCTTCAGTAAACCTACAATGACTATGCTTATATTGATTCATATTATAATGGGGCTTATGGTTATAAAAGAGAAAATAAAATGGATATTCGAGATTATAATGTTTCATATCAAAAAGCTTATAATCTAATGAGATAAAAATATTTTTTTATAACATGCAATAATATGGACTTGTATCGCATGATACAAGTCCATATTATTGTTTATATTAATTTATCTGTTCGAAAATTGTTTTTGAATAACTTTCTATATCTCCCGGATTTAGCATGCAATATTTCGTCTTAACTGCCATAAAGTACTTTCCTATTAAATCTTTCGATATTATACGTTCTGAACCAGCATCAAATGGCAAGCCCTGTCTAGTATTAATCCAGGGTGTTTCCATATGTGTAAATCTTTCGAGTATTTTTCCACTATAACAACAGAAGTTTTTTATAATACTATCCAAAATTAATTTTTCTGAAGTTGAAAAAACCGAATCGTCAAAATCTTTAATTTTATCGATCGGATTAAAATGATATGAGCAATATCTGTTATAAAGGTTTCTATAAACCGGCCCATGCACCCATGCCTCACAATCTTCATTAAAAAGGAACTGTTCTTCAAATGCATAATAAAACCCCTGAGCATAATATAACGCCTTTTGGAGTGCCAAAGGAGTAATATCTTCGCATTTATATAATAAATATCGAATAATTATATCAAGCTTTGAACTGGATTCTTTCTTATCACCTAGTAAATCATCTAATCTTTGCTTACTCTTTTCATAAGCAAGTAAAGATCTAAGTTTTTCTTTGTTATTCTCTAGTATGTTTCTATAATACTTTGGATTGTCATAAATCTTTTGAAGTATATCTGAATATTGCTTTGATGGTATATCTCCTTCACAGTATCTAGAATAGGTCATTTCGCCCCAACCCAAAAGTAAAGATAAGGGTCTTTTACCAATATTATATTTTTGTGGTATCTCAAGAATTTTTTCTAATGAAATAATATTATTTCTACTCCTATAGGAATCATATAATGATTTTAAATTATAATCTTCAACTTCAAATACATAAACCTCAGAACCACATTCCTCACATTTAGCCCTTTTCCCACTATACTCGTAATTTTCTCCTTTAATATCCCCCTGAAAATGCATTTCTTCATTTGAATATCTTACATCCTTTCTGCATTCCTCGCAAAACGTCTTTTTCTCGACCATAATGAAACCTCCTTATAAAAACCACCTTACGTGCACTGACTACCAATCTTAATAGCTAATATTAATCCTTTAGTTTAATTTCATTTACTATTTAAAAAGATACTCAATCGATTTATTTCGCTTATGAAATGATATAACAATTAGTCTATTCCCACTTACAGTTTCTAAAAGATTAAATTTCAAATAAATATCTGTCCACTCATCAACACCCTCAAAATTGAACAGGTGAACCTTTGGGCAAAAAACATATAATACTTCATGTTCAAAACCTATATTTTTATTCTGTAATGAATGGCAAAAATCTTCTGGTTGAATATTTAGAAAAATATCCTTTTGTCTTTTACTATTTAAATTGTATTCCCTTATAAATTCAATGTTTTCTTTTCGGTTTTCATTTTTTGAAATAATATATTTTTCTTCTCTAACACAATCCTGTAAAATCAATAAAAATTTAGATATCTGTTCAATGGAATAATTTTGGTTATAATGGTGGTTCATTGAATCACTCCTTTACAATTCAATGATACATTATTATATGTACTATGTCAATATTTTATGAATCATTTGATGCATTTTATTCAAAATAAGCAAATGGACCTATATCATGCATTCTAATGATAATAGGTCCTTAATATATTTTAATTATTTAATAAAATGAGAAATGAGAATTTAAAACTTTCTACCTAACTACATTTCTCTCTTCTCCATCCAAATAAGCAGCTATATTCTTATAGACCTCATCTGTCACTCTCTGCCTTGCTTCTACAGTCGCCCAGGCAATGTGAGGAGTAATTATTAGCTTTGTTCTATCCTTGATTTCAGATAAGGGGTTTGAAGCTGCCATAGGTTCTACTGTCAATACATCAAGACCTGCACCTGCAATCCAATCCTCATTTAAGGCTCTATAAAGAGCAGTCTCATTAACTATAGGTCCTCTTCCTAGATTAAGGAGTATAGCACTCTTCTTCATCCTTTTAAGCTCTTCTTCACCAATCAAATCCGTGGTTTTATCATTAAGAGGAGCATGAATAGATATTACATCTGACTGACTAAGTAGTGTATCAAAATCAACCTTCTCATAATCACTGTTGTTATTTCTTCCAGATGTAGAATAGTATATTACATTACATCCAAACAGCTTAGCTATCTCTGCTACTCCCCTGCCTATCTCGCCAAGTCCTATAATACCCCAGGTCTTACCATAGAGCTCATTGAACTTCTTTTCAAAATGGCTGAAGATATCTGAACGAATATACTCTCCTGACTTAACGAAATCATCATAATAGCTTAGCTTCTCATATACATAGAAGAACAAAGCAAAGGTATGCTGTATTACCGATTGGGTTGAATACCCACTAACGTTTGTTACAGTTATATTTCTCGAATTAGTATAATCAAAGTCTACGATATTGGTACCCGTTGCTGTTAGGCAAATCAACTTCAATTTGTCTGCCCCGGCTAGTGTTGACTCATTCATAGGTAGCTTATTAACAATTATTATATCGGCATCCTTTATTCGTTGTGGAACCTGATCCGAAACAGTCATCGGATATTTAACAACCTCACCTAGAGTATCAAACTGAGTTTGATTAACATCATTTCCTAGGGTGTCTGTCTCTAAAAAAACTATTTTCATATATACT
The DNA here is from genome assembly GCA_028701595.1 of Herbinix sp. Lineage (GTDB taxonomy): Bacteria > Bacillota > Clostridia > Lachnospirales > Lachnospiraceae > Mobilitalea. The sequence goes on along the minus strand of JAQVQL010000097.1, from coordinate 362 downwards.
CCTATCTAACTCTTTCAGGAAAGCCTACCTTCTTCTGAACCTTACGCACGGTCTTATTGGCAAAATATGAGGCTTTCTCAGCATTACTCTTGATAATTCCATCTATATATGCCTTATCCTTGCTTAGCTCAGCATGTCTGTCTTGTATGGGCTTTAGCATACCAGCAACTGCTTCACCAACTGCAAGCTTAAAGTCACCATATCCCTTGCCTTCAAAATCCTTCTCTGTCTCAGCTATGGACTTACCTGTAGCTATTCCATAGATTTCGATAAGGTTACTGATGCCTGGCTTATCATTTGAATGGCGGATTTCATTGTCCGAATCAGTAATTGCTCTTTTGAACTTTCTGATAATAGTATCG
>JAQVQL010000096.1 GCA_028701595.1 Herbinix sp. | reverse complement strand
ATTATACCTGTCTCTGGATATCTTTAATTTGGCCTTATCAATTTTATATAGTTCATCAAAGGTTTTAGGGCCATACCATGAAAAAGCTACGTCCACAGCATCGACTAACTCTTTTTCCTCTTCAGAAAGATATTCCTCTCCCATCTCAAGAGTATGAATACCACAACGTTTCAAAGTATTATATAGCTTTAGATAAGGCATCTGTTCATTATTAATGCCATAGTCCTCCTGAAACATCTCCTTATCAAATAAAGCCAATGAAAATGCCTGAGTATAATAAAGAATATATTGAATGTAACTGGAACACATTTCTGCATCTCTCTTATTTATTATGTAATATGCAACCGCATAGATCTTAGATGACATGATTTTAGAAAGAACAGCCTTCTTGCTCTTCTTGAATGCAACATTGGTAAGGCAATCCTGCCTCTTAACTAATAAGTCATGATAGAACTCCGGATTGTCCAATAATGCTCTTAGCTTTTTTGAGTATTCGTTAGTGGGAATATCTCCTTCCATATAGCGAATAATTGTGGTTTCCCCCCAACCAAGTAATTTGGCTAATGGCTTCTTTCCTATCCTATACCTTTCAAGTATTTGCCTAATCTCATCAGAGGTTATGGCTCCCTCACTTGATACTTCATATCTGTTACTCATCATTTCCATACTCCTCAACTCTAAATCCTTAACCTTGGTAAAATAATACGCTAAAAGATTTCATATTTGTCTTTGTTAAATTATCTACTATATAATATCAAATAATTTCCTATTTGTATAGCTATTTAGGATTATAATGTAAATTTATTAAAATTTCCTGAATTCATTCAAATCATAGATAATTAGCTTAAATCCTCTAATAAGTCTATCAAACATTCCAGTTCTATATAGATTCACTAATACCATTCCAACAGGAACACCGATTATCATTCCAATAACACCTTTTAATTGGTATCCGACATATAAAAATACTAGCGTGCTAAGAGGACTAATACCTATGCTATCACCAACCATCTTCGGTTGAAGTATCTGCTTTACTACCTGACATATCAAATATATCACTATCAAGCCGACAGCTCTAAAATAATTTCCTGATAGCATATCCAGCAAAGCCCATGGCCAAAGTACCGCACCTGTACCAAATACAGGAAGAAAATCAAGAAAAGCAATTCCCAAAGCAAGTAGAAATGAATATGAAACACTAAGAATTTCAAAGCCTGTAAACATTATTATACTTAAGACTAGCATGATTTTAAACTGAGCTTTAAAGTAGCCCCCGACTGCCTTAGTGAAGTTGTCAACGATAAAGCGCCAACCTTCCACAACAGAGCTTGGTAGGGCATTTTTAACGCTAGTAGTTATCTCATCTCTTTTTGCAATAAAGAAATATGCCGAAAGAATGGTCATTATAATCGTCAAGAAGACTTCAGCAATATTTTGAGCAATATTCTGAGCCATATTACTTATTACGCTCATGGTCAAAGGATTTTCTTCTAAATCATATTCCATAAGATTTTTGCTAATATTATCAAGCATATTATTAATGAATAGTTCAATAGGTTCAGGCATATTACTGCTTAATGTTCTTATCTTAATCGATAGCTCAGTAAGCTGTACACCAGTCTGCTCTAATATATTAGGCAAATCCCCTGCTAGCTGCTTGCTTTCTCTGATAAGCATAGCTATTAACAGGTAAATAACACCTACTATGGCTGCTATAACCATTACAATGATAATTGCAGAACTGTGCTTCCTTAGTATCTTTACCTTCTTTTCAAGGAATTTTACAAGAGGATTCGCAATCATAGCTATGACCCATCCAATTACAAAGGGTAAAAAGAAACCCAATAGCTTAGGAAATACTAAGAATAAAAACAAGGCAATCCCTATAGCAACTAATGCGTTTACCACTATTTTTATATACATAATCAGCCTAGCCACGTCTTTAACCTCCCATTGCTTTTCTGCTTTTCTGCTTTTCGATATCTATTACATAATAACAAATATATGCAAGTTTTTCCATAGTAAAAACAAACTTTTAATTCTTCTTTATCCAGTACCAGGTACAGAACTTGGTACCAGGTACCAGAAAGAGGTAGATGATTTATTTATCTTTTGAAGGACGAAGAAAAAATGTGATGAAGAATATTATAGATGCGATAATAACTACAGTGGGCCCTGTAGCTGTTCCTAAGTAATAGGAAAGAATAAGTCCGCTAATTCCAGAAAATACTGCAATCAAGACAGAGAACAAATGGTATTCTCTCATGTTTGATGCAATGTTACGACCTGCTGCAGCCGGTAATATTAATAATGCATTTATTATTAATATCCCTACCCACTTAATAGATAGCATAACGATTATAGCTATTAGGATACTAAATGAATCCTCCATTAGCCTGGAGTTAATGTTCTTACTTCTGGCTAAGGACGCATTTACTCCTACACTGTTAAGGCGGTTAAAGCACCTAAACCAATAAAGTATTGTAATTACAAAGATTATACACAGTAAGCCTATTTCCCCAGTGGTAATGCTTAGAATATCACCTACCAGAAGGCTTGAATATCTCGAAAAATTTCCTCCCCTAGATAGTATCATGAGACCTATCGCCATACTAAAGGAGGAAAACACAGATATTACTGTATCTGTAGACAGAGTTTTTCTTCTATTTATATAATTTAAAAGCAAGGCAAATAGAACTGCATAAAGAATCATAGATATATTAATATCCGATATCCCAAACAAGGTTCCCGCTGCAATTCCTGTTAAGGCCGAATGACCCAATGCATCTGAAAAAAAGGCCATCCTATTATTTATCACCAAGGTTCCCAGGATACCAAACAGAGGTGTAATAATAATAATTGCAAGTAGTGCATTCTTCATAAAATTATATTCTACCCATGAAACGGGTAGAAGCTTTTCCATTATTTCATATAAAGTATCCATACTAATAACCTTGCCTTTCTTCTCCCCCGAACACCTTCTTAAAATCATCACACTGTCTGATTTCCTCAAAGGAGCCCTCCTTTAGAATGGTTTTATCAAGAAGTATCACATGATCAGCATACTTTCTTACAAATTCAAAATCATGAGAAATCACAATCATAGCCAAATCATAGTTTTCCTTTAGTGTTTGTATATTTTTATAAAATAGATCCATCCCGTTTCTATCAATACCCGATACTGGCTCGTCAAGTAGTAAAAGATTGGGTACAGGTGTAATGGCTATGGCAAGAAGAACTCTTTGAAGCTCTCCTCCTGATAAGTCGCAGGCTCTCTTATCAATTAGATCCTGGGCTTCAAATATAGCTAACTGCTCTTTAACCTTCTCATATACTTTCTTATTCTTCTTAAAAAATATTGGAGCATTACTCACATAGCCTGCAAATAAATCATAGACACTCATAGGTGTATTTTTCTCAATGTTGACATACTGAGGGACATAACCAATCCTTAGATCCTTCATAGTCTTGTCCTTCAAATCCATAAATTCTATTCCGCCGCTATGCTTAATTTCTCCAAGTATAGCCCTAATAAGTGTGGTCTTTCCGGCACCGTTTCTTCCTATTATTGCAGTTACCTTCCCACAATGAATATGAAGGTTAATATTTTCTATAATGGTCTGCTCCTCAGCTCTAACAGTTATATTATTTATCTTAATACAATGAAGACCACATGCCGAATCATTATTGTGATCATAAATATCCTTAGTATTATTTTTCTGATCTTTATCTTCCTTATGTAGCATTATTATTCCTCCCCGAATGCCTCCTTCAAGGTCTCAATATTCCTTCTCATTGCCTCAATATAGGAATCCTTGTCTGCATCACCAGTAACTGCTGAATCAATAACATACACCTTCGCTTCAGTTTCATCCTCTATCCTATTTGATATAGTATCATCATACTGCTCCTCTGTGAAGAGATAGCGGATATTCTCTTGTCTTACGGCACTAATAACCTTTGCCACCTCACCGGCACTAAGTGGTGTTTCCTCATCAAGCTCAATCGTATATGCTACCTCAAGTCCAGCCTTACTAGATAGATAAGCAAAGGAGTCATGGAAAACTACTACCTTATTACTTATATTCTTATTTTGGACCATATCGTTGACCGTATTTAACACTTGATTCATTTCTTCTGCAAGCTCCTGCACATCCTCAAGATACGCCTTAGTATTTGAGTGAAGCAGATCTATTGCATCCTCAGCATAATTACTATCGTCCTTATTATTCTCCTCCTGAATATAATCCACTAAACCCTTTCTTGCGTTCTTAATCTGAAGAATATACAGCTCCGGATCAAGCCATACATGAGGGTTTTCCTCACCATGATCATGTTCATCATCATGATGGGCCTCGCTCTCAAGCATATCTATATCCTTACTTAGATCAATTATTGTAAGATCTGGATAGCTGTCTAAGACATCACCAAGATATTCCTCCATACCTCCACCATTGATTATAAATAGGTCGGCATTTGATAGTAGCCTCATATCGTTGGTAGTAAGTTGATAATCATGGAGACATCCTGCAGAAAAATCCGTCAAACTATCTACTTTTATATCAGATATGCCGTCTGTAAGATTTATAGTTAGGACGTAGGTGGGATAGAATGATGCTACCACATTAATTATTTCCTCTTCATTATTGAAGGCTTCTTTATTTCTATTTATATTGTGGACTGTGGAAAATACTGCTATTACGATTATTACCATAATACCTGCTAATATAATTAATTTTTTCTTCATTCACATTCTCCGTTCTCATATTGTTCAATCTCATATTATATAATCTTTTCTTATTATATAATATAGCATATTCTAATTGCAACTCATTTGCATTTAACAAATTATATTATAAGTATTGCCCCATGTCAAACTCTTTAGACGTAATCAGGTTTTTATTGTAATATAATGTTATCTATGCTATGATTTCTATTAATTAAGTTGAAAATATATATAAAAGGGAGACATCATATCTTGAATACTGACCAATTAAAAAAATTTATTACAGCTGCCTTATTTGCAGCTTTAACCTGCTTTGCTACCTATATCATAAGGATACCATCGCCTACAGGTTATATCCATCCGGGTGATTCCTTTGTCATACTCTCCGGCATTATCCTAGGTCCTATATATGGTGCCTTGTCCGCAGGAATTGGATCCATGCTTGCTGATATATTGGCCGCCTTTCCTCAATATGCTATAGCTTCATTTATAATAAAGGCATTAGTGGCAATCGTATGTTCATTTATATACAGAAAACTAAAAAGAAAACTATACACCATTGTAGTGACCGGTATAATTGGAGGTATTATTGTAACTCTAGGATACTTTATCGTTGAATATTTTATGTATGGCTTTGGAGGTGCTCTAGCAGGTGTTCCACTAAATGCTGTACAAAATGTATTCGGAATAGTATTATCTGCAATGCTCTTTCCTTTACTTAGCAGGGTGCCCCAGATTCAAGACTTAATGAATAAATAAATGAATATCCTTGCAATGGTGCCTATAAGGTGTCAAGACAGAATTAGTGCCTTGCACCTTTTTTCTGTGCCTTGTCCAATCATTCCTTTTAGTGTATAATTTATCTACATAATTATATAAATAATGAGCTAAAATAGGTTTAATAAAAGGAGTAGTATATTATGTCTTATAATAAAAAACATCGAACTAAGCAAGTCTCATATAGCAAAAAAAATAATAAACAATCTAAAGGTAATACAACACCTCAAAGGGCAAGTTACTGGCTTCTGGCACCGATAATATTTATGATGTCAGTTCTGCCCTTTATCACAAGGTTAAAGCAAAGCAACTCATATTTCTCCAAATTCCCATGGTATCCAATAAATGATAACACTACAGATTTTTTCTTATACTATAAGCAAGTTTTCTTTCTCATTGCAGTGACTTATATGGCTGTTATCGTTATATACAAAGCATACACAGATAAAAAAAGCTTGGTTTATTCACCTATACTAATTCCTCTAGCGGTATATGGAGTTATGGCTATATTGTCATCTTTATTCTCAAAGTATAGAAGCTATAGCTTTAGAGGTACCCATGACCATTTCGAATCATTATTCGTACTCTTAGGATATTGTCTTATTGTATACTATATAATGCTGTATGTACAAACCGAGAAAGATTTGGAGCTTATTATTAACTGCTTTGTAGCGAGTATAATATTAATGAGCCTTTTGGGACTAACCCAATATATTGGAAGGGATTTCTTTACAACCACTCTTGGTAAAAAGACTATTCTTCCAAAAGCGTATTGGAATGAACTTGACAGCCTTGATTTTAACTTTGAAAAGAACCGAGTATATCTAACACTCCATAATCCAAACTATGTTGGATCCTATGCCGCTTTGGCCACACCATTGCTCTTAACTCTTTCACTTTTAATTAGAAAAAAGATATGGAAATTACCAATTTATCTTCTTGCTTTAGCGGGAATAATCATGAGTTTACTTGGCTCTAAATCAAAAACATCAATTATAAGCCTAATTGCTGCCGGTGTCTTAATATTAGTATTATTGTCAAGATATTTTATTAAATACTTTTATCTAACAATTCCTTTGCTTCTATTTGTCTTAGGTACTATATTTACTTATAACCATGCAAATGACAATATATTAGTTAAGCAGATACAGCCTGCACTTAATCTTGTAAAGATTGAGCCCTCCCTCCAGGATATACAAACCTTAGATGACAAGCTTCTGGTAACATATAAGGGTAATCAGATACAGATAATTACCATATATGAAGAAGATCAAGTATTATTTGTTGTAATTGATGAAGATAAAAATGAGTTATTACTTGAATTCAACCCTGAGAAAGGGAGCTTTCTAGTACAGGACGATAGATTTAGTGGCTTTGAGCTTGGATATGCATGGCTAGAAGATCTGTTAGGCTTTTATGTGACGATAGATGGTCATAATTGGTATTTTACTAACAATACCGAAGATGGTAGCTATTACTTTATTAATCGGTATGGAAAGCTAGATAAGATAAATGAAGCTCCTTCGGCAGTTTTTACCGGATATGAAAAATATGCTTCAGGCCGAGGATACATCTGGTCAAGGACATTACCTCTACTTAAGAAGCATCTAATCCTTGGTTCAGGAGCAGATACTTTCACCTTAGCCTATCCTCAGCAAGACTATGTCAATCTATATAATTATGGATATGGTGAGCAGTTACTTACAAAACCCCATAATCTTTATCTCCAGACCGGTGTTCAAACAGGAGTATTGTCACTAATAGCTTATCTGATCTTCTACGGAATGTACTTTATATCAAGCTTAAAACTATATATCAAGGGAAGATTCAGAAGCTATTACGCACAGGTTGGCGTAGCTATCCTAGTATCAACATTCGGTTACATGATAGTTAGCTTCGCCAATGACTCTATAATAGCCGTAGCACCTATCTTCTGGGCCTTTATAGGATTAGGTATAGTAATAAACAAAAAGGCTAAGCCCCTAATAGAAGAGGAAATAGCATTAGAGAAAAGCAAATAAGCAGAGACGTAGGACGGCGCCTATGAAATTTTGAATGTTTATCGCATAAATTTGTAAAAAGATTAGCGTGTGGTTATTAATCACACGCTATTTTAGTAGCCTCTGCACCATGAATGTCTGTTTCTATACTTATATTTTAAGTCTGTATGTCTCTCAAGTATTATATGTGAACTTTTGCACCTCATATATACCCCATGATTTCTGATACACTGTATTTTGGCAGTATTCTGACAAGCATGTGGGCATGCTCTCTGCAGCACTCTGCTTCGGTTATCTCGATTTCTTTTCTCTTACACATTGTGCTCAATATTTCAGCTACTTCTGCTTTGATTTGACCATAGATTACCTGGCTGCATAGGATGTTTTTTGCTTAAAGCTACTAGGGACGCACCTGCATAGAAGGTGGTTTATTTTATCTGCGATACAAAAAATCAGGGTGGAATTAATATTCCACCCTGAGATTTATATCACATATTATTTATGCTCAGTCGATTAACTATCTAGATAAAGTTAAACTCTGGTTAACATTAAATGTATAAGTAATAACTGTGGTATCATCATAAGTCTTCTCAAAGAAAATCTTTGAAATGTAAACTGAGTTACCAGCTACAACAACTGTATCACCTTCATCTGTAACTTTAGCTCCACCTAAGGTGTACTCAATTTCTGTATGATCCCAATTGATATCACTATCATTAAGCTTAACTTTGAATGCTTCTTTAACTGCTTCTTTAACAGTACCAAAGCTAGCAGCACTTACAGATGCTTTATCTCTCTTAACTTCAAGCTTAGATGAGTCTTTTACTTCAAGAGTTACTGTACCGATAGGAACACCAGTGCTTCTTCCAGTAGGATTAGTAGCATTTTTTGCCTTAGCAGTTACTAAGTATGAGGTAAGGTCAACAAAGCTTATTGCTGTACCGGTTACATGCTTAGTAGCAATTGCACCACCAGTTGCATCAACTGTGTTGAATGCAACAGGAATT
>JAQVQL010000095.1:6253-8545 GCA_028701595.1 Herbinix sp. | reverse complement strand
ATCTATAATTTTCAGTTTGATGATATATTATTGTCATCTGTAGTGGGAGGGGCTATAACCGGTTTGGGTTTGGGGATGGTGTTTTCAGCATCTGCATCCACAGGAGGAACAGACTTACTTGCAACACTTATCCATAGATATAAACGACATCTTTCGGTCCCCTTTATTCTGACTTTTATTGATGGCACAATAATTGTTTTCGGAGCCTTAGCCTTTGGACTTGGAAATGCATTATATGCTATTATAGCTGTGTTCATAACTACTAAGGTGTCGGATGGTATATTAGAGGGTTTGAAATTTGCAAAAATGGCATATATAATTTCTGATGAATATGATAGAATTGCTAAGGAGATTATGACCACCCTTGACCGCGGAGTAACCGGCCTTAGCTCTACTGGTATGTATTCAAATAAGGAAAGGAAGATGCTTTTTTGCGTAGTTTCTAAGAATGAAATTGTCAAAATCACTGAAATTGCTAAGAAAATAGACCGAAATTCCTTTGTAATCGTTAATGATGTACGTGAGGTAATGGGTGAAGGCTTTATAGAATATAGACAGTAAATAAAACAAAAAATATTTAGATTATCGGTAAAAACACTTTATTTTTCTTTAAATATACAAATTAAACAAAAGGGTAAAACCTATTTTGTTGAAATGGGATATGGTTTATGTAAAACAAATGGTGTATCATACTGATATAAACATATACAAGAACATACGAAATGTATAGGAGGATAGAAAAATGGCAAATGTATCATTAAAAAATATTACGAAGCAATACCCTAACGGTGTAGTAGCAGTTAAGGACTTTAGTCTTGAGATAGCCGATAGAGAGTTTGTTATTTTTGTTGGACCATCAGGTTGTGGTAAATCTACAACACTGCGTATGATAGCAGGCCTTGAAGAGATTACACAGGGTGAACTTTATATTGATGATAAGTTAGTAAATGATGTTGAACCTAAGGATAGAGATATTGCGATGGTTTTCCAGAACTATGCGCTATATCCTCATATGTCAGTATATGACAATATGGCATTTGGTTTAAAATTAAGAAAAGTTCCCAAGGATCAGATTAATAAGGTTGTTAATGAAGCAGCTAAGATTCTTGGTATTGAGCATTTATTAGACCGTAAGCCTAAGGCTCTATCAGGTGGTCAGAGACAGCGTGTAGCCATGGGTCGTGCAATCGTGCGTAATCCTAAGGTATTCCTTATGGATGAGCCTTTATCAAACCTTGATGCGAAATTGAGAGTACAGATGCGTATTGAGATTTCCAAGCTACATCAAAAACTACAGACAACATTTATCTATGTAACACATGACCAGACCGAGGCTATGACTCTTGGAACAAGAATTGTAGTTATGAAGGATGGCTTAATTATGCAGGTTGATTCACCTCAAAACCTTTACGATAGACCTCAGAACCTATTCGTAGCTGGCTTCATGGGATCACCTCAGATGAACTTTATGGATGCTGTAATCGTTAAGAGAGGCAATGATGTATTTGCAGAATTCAATAACAAAGCAATAAAGCTACCTGAGAATAAAGCTAAGAAGCTTGTTGATGGTGGATATGTTGATAAGGATGTTGTTATCGGTATTCGTCCTGAGGATATACATGATGAAGAGATGTATATCAGCAATTATCCTGATGCTGTTATTGAAGCAACTGTAAGAGTATACGAGCTTCTTGGTGCTGAAGTATTCTTATATTTCACGCTTGATGACACCCTTGAATTTACTGCCCGTGTAAATCCTCGTACAACAGCTAGACCTGATGATGTATTAAAGGTTGCATTTGATATGTCTAAGCTACATGTATTTGATAAAGAGACAGAAGAGGCAATAACAAACTAATAATATAATGATTGAAGGAACACTTCGGTGTTCCTTTTTTTATATAATAGGATATTGCGTCCTATTATAAAAAAAACGCTCCGCTATGGATGCGCACTCGCGCGCTTTGTATCTTGCCAGCAAAGCTGGCCGCGCTCGGCGCAAGAGTTTCGCAAGCGAAACTCTTTCTTGATTCTTTCTATTGCAATAAACTTAAGATATAACATTTGGCATAAATTATATTATACCTACAGCACATAGTTTAATAATAAAACAAATTGACAATAGTAACATTTCATAGAATTGTACTAAAAGAATTATGCAAAATCTATAAAAATAGTTTACTTTTAACTGTTTTGGTGCTAAAATGGGACTAGTATCTATGAATTTTAAGTAAAAATAGAAATATAATATAAAGGAGTGTATATATGATTTCCAATCAAATTCTTCAAAAT
>JAQVQL010000095.1:0-6153 GCA_028701595.1 Herbinix sp. | reverse complement strand
ACAATAGTATCTGAAATTAAGGATGTATCTAGATCCTTTAAGGAAGCAAAGATGGCTCTCGATGTGGGTAAAATATTCTACAGCGGTAGAAACGTTGTGGCATACAACAACTTAGGGATAGGAAGATTGATTTATCAGCTTCCCATGCCATTATGCAAAATGTTTATAAAGGAAATATTTGAAGGAAAATCACCGGATGATTTCGATGACGAGACACTGGCAACAATAAATAAATTCTTTGAAAACAACTTGAATGTATCTGAGACTTCAAGGCAATTATATATACATAGGAACACTCTTGTATATCGCCTAGATAAATTACAAAAGAACACTAATCTTGATCTTCGTGTATTTGAAGATGCGATTACGTTTAAAATAGCCTTAATGGTTGTTAAGTATATGAAATACATGGAGCAGCTAGATTACTAAATTTTGTAGGAAATTTTACCTGCAGTAATTTACAACTTGACATGTTAGGAGTGAGGATTAGTATGAAAAAAAACTTTTTAACTGGCTTTCTGTCCGGGCTTTTTGGAACTATATTGTTATGCTTAGTAGGTCTTGGTATATATTACGGAGTATATGAGCCGGATAAGATTATTGCCCCTCCCATAGAGAATGTTTCGGCTGCAAATAATTCTGAACAGAAATCTTACGAAGATATTGTAGCTAAGCTACGTGTGTTAAAGGATGCAATAGATGATTATTATTTGGAGGATGTAAACGAGGAAGAACTTGTTACTGGAATATATAAGGGATTTGTAGATAGTCTGGGCGATCCCTATTCGACATACTATACCAAGAAGGAATATGCTAATATGAAGGAAAGCTCCTCCGGTGTATATCAAGGAATAGGAGCTGTCGTAAGTCAAGATGTTAAGACCGGTATAATAACCATAGTAAGACCATATAAGGATGGACCGGCATATAATGCTGGCTTGCTTCCCGATGACATCTTATATAAGGTGGAGGATGAGGAGGTAACAGGCGAGGACCTTACAGAAGTGGTCAGTAAAATCAAGGGTAAAGAAGGCACCAAAGTAAATATTACCATCTATAGAGACGGTGTAGCAGATCCCATGGATTTTACTTTGGTTAGAAAAAAGATTGATGTCCCAACCATTGAATATGAGATGCTGAAGGGCAAGATAGGATATATTCAAATTGTCGAATTTGATGATATTACTGTTTCACAATTTTCTAGTGCAGTCAGTGCCTTAGAAAAGAAGGGAATGAAAGGGCTGGTTCTTGATGTCAGAAATAATCCCGGAGGAGCGCTGAATTCTGTGGTTGATATACTGGACCGATTGCTACCTAAAGGTAGATTAGTAATATATACTGAGGATAAATATGGCAATCGAGAGGAAGAAAAAACCAAAAAAACGGATCAGTTTAGAAAACCCATGGTGGTATTGATCAACGGCAACAGCGCCAGCGCCTCGGAGATATTTGCCGGTACCTTGCAGGATTATGATAAAGCAACCGTGGTTGGAACTACTAGCTTTGGTAAAGGAATTGTACAAAGCGTTCTGCCTATAACCGACGGAACAGCCATTAAGCTGACAATATCAAAATACTTTACACCAAAAGGACGAAATATTCATGGTGAGGGAATTGTGCCTGATGTAGAAGTCGAGCTGGACGAAGACTTAAAGCAGCTAATAACGATTCCTAAGGATGAGGATAATCAGCTTCAAAAGGCAATTGAGGTTCTAAAGGAACAAATGAAAAATAAATAGTATAAATACAAATTCCCCGTAATAGGGGAATTTGTATTTATATTCAGAGCGCCTGGACCGAGCCTTCGATCTACTTACTCGTAAAAAAATAGTATTTTACCTATAATATTTATTTGCAATTAGCCGATAAATAATATAGGATCGTAGAACAAGTCAACAAATAGTAAGTTAGGTGGTGATATTATGCGTATAGATGCATACAACAAGGTTAGTCAGCTTTATAACACAAACAGGGTTAAGAAGGCAACGAAGCCAAGCGGGGGAAGTTTTAGTGATAAGCTAGAGATATCCAAAAAGGGACAAGATTATAGAGTCGCAAAGCAAGTTGTTTCACAGACTCCCGATGTAAGAGAGGATAAAGTAAACCAAATTAAGAGGCAAATTGAATCCGGAACTTACAATATAGATATGACAGAGGTAGCCGATAAGGTGGTTGATCGTTATTTTGATGAGCTGATATAAGAGCTATTGGCAAATAGGAGTTAATTTCTATGGGCTTATATCTGAAACGAGGTAAATTGTGGCAAGCTTAATTGAAGAATTAGTTGATATATTAGGTAAGGAACAAGAGGTGTACAATCAGCTTATTCCTGTTATTCGAGAAAAGACACAGGTCATCGTTATGAATGACACAGTGGCTTTGCAAGAAATTACTGCCAAGGAACAGGATGCAATAGATAAGGTTACAGCCCTAGAGAAGAAGAGGGCTAGGGTCATGCAGGATATCAGAATTGTTCTTGGAAAAGAAGACGAGAACTTAAATCTAAGTACCCTGATTGGCCTATTGGATACAAAGCAGAAGGAAAAAAGGATATTATCCGAGCTTCACGATAAGCTTAAGGAAACGGTTAATATATTAGTTGATATTAATAATAGAAACAAGGTACTAATTCAACAATCCCTAGAGATGATAGAATTCAATATGAATTTTCTTCAGAGTACAAGGATGTCGCCGGGGAACAACACTTACACTAAAAATGCATCTCAAGATAATGGAAAATCTTCAGGAACAGGGATGTTCGATGCAAAACAGTAAGTAATACAGAGTGAAGGTGGTATGTTTATGGCTTCATTTAGTAGTCTACATATCGGGGTGTCTGGTCTCAACGTCAGTCAGGCAGCTCTTAATGTTACATCACATAATCTGGCAAACGTAGATTCAAAAGGGTTTGTAAGACAACAAGCCATATCTACAGATTTTCAATATGTTAAATGGGGTGAATCCCACCTATCATCCATGCAGCGTGGCCTGGGTGCCAATTTTGCTGAGGTAAAACAGGTGAGAGATACCTTCTTGGATAAAGCCTATCGCCAGGAAATTGGTAGACAGGCTTTTTATGAATCCCAATATCAGGCTATAGAAGAAGTAGAAGGATTATTCGGTGAGCTGGAAGGGGTTCAATTTCAAAATACAATGAAGGAATTCTGGGGATCATTGCAGGAATTGTCTAAAGAGCCTGACAATATCGTGGCAAGGGCTTCATTTATTCAAACTGCGGTTTCATTTGTGGAGAGAGCAGACAATATATACAGCCAAATGAATGATTATCAGATAAATCTTAATACAAAGATTATTGATCAGGTAAATCGAGTCAATGAGATTGGCAATGAAATCAGAGAGCTAAACATCAAAATAAGACATTACGAGAGCACCGGAGTGGAGAAAGCCAATGATTTAAGGGACAATAGAAATCTACTTCTAGATGAGCTTAGTAAAATTGCGAGGATTACTTATAAAGAGAATCCTGCGGGTGTGGTTTCTGTAAACGTTGAAGGTGTGCCCTTTGTAACCGAGGACATGGTTTACCCCATGGAAACAGCCCAAATCGATAAGGATTCCCAAATGTTAAAGCCCGTTTGGGTCGCTCATGGGTATGTTGACGTATTTAATATGGATAGACCTCCTTCATCTATGAATGAAACGGATATAGGCTCCTTAAAGGGATTACTTACGGCAAGGGGTCATAAACAAGCTAATTATACCGATATACCTGTACGAGACAGCTACGAATCAGATAAGCAGTATCAGGATGCGGTAAAAGAATATAATAATTTAATCGATCCGTCTATAATGATGACAGCTCAGGCTCAATTTGACCAGCTGATACATGGGATTGTTACAATGGTTAATGACACTCTATGTCCAAACAAAGAAGTAACTCTACCTGATGGTAGCAAGATAAAGATTTTCGATGAGGATTATGCTTCGGTAGGTATGGATGCGCAGAAAACTGCTGGCGAAGCTTTATTTACTAGGAAGTCTACTCCTCGTTATACAGAACCTCGGGATATCCAGATTATTAACGACGAAGGAAATACTGAGACTATATTTGATGCTCGTATATATATAGAAGAGGATCCGAAGGACAATTATTCTCTCTATACATTAGGTGAGATAGAGGTTAATCCAAATATACTTGGAAATAATTCCTATTTACCTTTATCAAAGAATGATGGATCAGGTGCATATGATATTGAAATGACACAGAGACTTTTAGCCAATTGGCAAAAGCCATTTGCAACTATATCACCGAACACTTTAACCTCAAACAATATGAATGATTACTATATTTCATTCATTTCGGAGATTGCTAACAGAGGTGAACGGGTTAATACCATTAGCATGAATCAGATATCTATGGTTACAAGTATAGATAATAAAAGAGCAGAGGTTGCTGGTGTATCCTCTGATGAGGAATTGACAAATCTGATTAAGTTTCAACATTCATATAATGCAGCAGCAAGGTATATCAATGTAGTCAGTGAAATGCTTGAGCATATTATTATGAGTATGTAAATCGGTTCAGCAAAGCTGAAATAGGTTCAGCAAAGCTGAACCTATGGAAGAACTGCGAAGCTCGCATAAGTGAGTTCGCTCCTTGTTCTTCTAGGCTTTTTATAGTATATTTTTTTGAACAAAGGAGGAATTATGGGATCATCATTTTTTGGATTGCATATTGGACAGACTGGATTATATGCTTATCAGGCTGCTCTGGATACGACTGCCCATAATATATCCAATTCGGAAACAAACGGATATACCAGACAGTTTATGAGTCAAAAGGCAGGCAAAGCGCTAAGGATGAATAGCACCTATGGTATGGCAGGAACTGGTGTTAGTGTTACGGGAGTAACACAACTTAGAGACGAATATTATGATGTTAAATTTAGAAAGAATAATACAATTCTGGGTGAATACTCTAGCAAAACCCACTATATGACAGAAATAGAAAATTACTTCAATGAGGTAAGTGTGGAGGGATTTACAACCACATTTAATGCTATGTATAACAGTCTCCAGGAGCTGGCAAACAATCCATCCAGCCTTACTATTCGCAGTCAGGTCACTAATTATGGTAAGAGTCTTTCTGACTATTTTAACTCTTTATCAGAAAATCTGAAGAACATACAGGACGAGTGTAATTTTGAAGTTCGAAATATGGTTGACAAGATTAATTCTACATCACAGCAGATTTCAGCTCTCACAAAACAGATTAATACATTGGAGGTAAGCGGTGGTGCTGCTAATGACCTTAGAGATCAAAGAGCTCTTCTGGTTGATGAATTATCCCAATTAGCCAATGTATCTGTCACTGAGAAGGTGATAGGTGCTGGTATTGGTGTTACCAGTTATGTAATAAAGATAGATGGACAGACCTTAGTGGATGGAGGAAATTATAGTACACTTAAGGTTATCCCAAGAGAGAAGAAACTGAATCAAAACGACATAGACGGGCTATATGATGTGGCTTGGGATAATGGCCAATCATTTAACCTGGGAAGTTCAAATCTTGGAGGTTCCCTGAAGGCCTTATATGAAATCAGAGATGGAAATAATAGAAATAATCTTCGAGGAAGCATCTCTGCTGATGCCGGTGATAACTTCGTTACGGTAAGAGATACTACAATAAATGAAGTAGAGAGGTTAAATATGCCTGAATCAGGTGTTATAACCATAGGAAACATGGATTATGTATATGTCGGATTTGAAGTTAATAAGGATGAAGGAACCGGAGAATTTGTCTATAATTTTGAGCTTGAGGAACCTCTTTGGACAGATGCAGTAGATACAACAGCTTCGATAGGAGAAAGTATAAACCATAAGGGAATTCCTTATTATCTAGACCAGATGAATGTGTTTATTCGAACATATGCCAAAGCTTTTAATGAGACTCATAGAACAGGAAGGGATCTTGATAATAATCCAGGAACAGATTTTTTCAGTGCTACTGGTAAGGTGGATGGGAGAGAGTATACATTCGGACCATTAGCTGGATCAGATGATCATTACTACTATGACTTTGACACCTTCAATTCTCAGACGGGCAGCTTCTTTGAAGAGGTACCAATGGATAGACCTCTTTATGGAACCTATTACTTTATGACAGCCGAGAACTTTACCATAAATAGCAAG
>JAQVQL010000094.1 GCA_028701595.1 Herbinix sp. | reverse complement strand
ATTATATTATTGTATTATAAATCTGTGTTATAATTTACACGATGAAGCCAAGCTTTCAAGCTTCAAACACGCTGTAGATGATTCATCCAAGGAGGACAAATTTATGGGAAAAAGAATATTAAAAGTCTTTATATTAATTCTTGTGCTTAGTAGCAGTATATTGACTAAGTCTTTTAAGGTGACCGGTGAGGTTAAACCCATAGAGGAAGCTAACGAGCAGCTTCAAGGAATAAGCGAAGAGGAGCAAAACACCTTAGAAAGACTCTTTATTCTTACTCAGGAGATAGAAGAGATGGAGAGAGAAGAAGCAAGGATATCAAAGGAAATTAATGAGCTGATTATTGAAATAGACATTCTTGATAAATCCATAAGCAAGGAGCAGGAAGACTATGATTTGAACCTGAAAATCATAGAACAGGTATTAATAAGCTATCAGCGTGGTGGTCCGGCATCCTATCTTGATATTCTAATAAAGGCCGAAAATCTGACAGAGTTTATAAAAAGCTTAAACCTTATAAAGGATATATCCAAAAACACAGGGGACCTCCTGGCTACAATAGAAGAGAGTAAGCGCATTTTAGAGGAGAAAAGGCAAAACCTGACCGATACTATGGCCTTGTTGGAGGTTAAGAGGGAAGAGCTTAAGGAGCCCATAGCCGAAAGGAAGATACTTGTAAAGGAGCAGGAGGATTACTTGGACTCCTTATCAGAGGAAAAAGAGCTATATCAGCAGCATCTTGATAATGTTAAGCTGATGTGGGATAATTTGAAAGGATTGTTCTCACAGGTTGTAGATGAATTTGCTCGAATAATTAATGAGGGGCATTTCACTATGGAGGATCTGAATTTGCAATTTAATTTCCTATCATTAAAAGGATCCATCCATGAGGATACATTCAACAGGATTATTAATGACAATTCCTCTCTATCAAGGATTGCTTTTAGCTTCAGACAGGATAAGGTTAAGATTGAGGTACCTGATAATAATTTAGTTCTTGATGGGCACTTTGAATTAAAAGACACCAGTTCACTGCTGTTTGTTCCTGAGGCAGGTACATTCTACGAAATGTCCTTAGAAAAGGAGTCAATCGATGAATTATTTAAAAATGGTCCTTTATTAATAGATTTTGAACAGGTAGCAGGCGAATTGGTAACAATAGATATTGAACTTTCGAATGTCGAGACGGTAGATGACTTTATTAACTTTACCATTGACATTGGATCCTTGTTCTAGATTGACCATAAGGAGGAATGAGATGATTATTTTAGATAAGGTATCATTAATATATACCGACAAGACTCAGGCACTAATTGATATTAATGTGAATATTAAGCCAGGAGAAATAGTATACATAACAGGTCCAAGTGGGTCCGGTAAGACAAGCTTATTAAAGCTTATAATGGGGATGGAATATCCGACTAGCGGAACTCTTAGTGTTCTTGGTAGGCAGGTAAAAAATAATAGTTCAGGAAATATTCGAAAGATTAGAAGATGCATCGGTCCTGTATTTCAAGAGTTTAAATTAATTGAGGGTAGAACAACATTGGAAAATGTCATGATGGGAATGAGATTTCTTGGTGTAAAGCCAAGAATAATGAAAGCAGCTGCAAATGAAGCCTTAGAAAAAGTCGGACTTGGTCACAAGAAATTATCCATGGTCGAGAATTTGTCCTGGGGTGAATCACAAAGAGTTGCCATCGCCAGAGCAGTTGCAAGAAAGCCCTCACTTATATTGGCAGATGAGCCAACTGGTAATTTGGATTATGACAATGCTATAAATATACTCGGATTATTAAAGTCATTTAAGGACGAGAATACTA
Source organism: Herbinix sp. (assembly GCA_028701595.1). GTDB lineage: Bacteria > Bacillota > Clostridia > Lachnospirales > Lachnospiraceae > Mobilitalea. The sequence goes on along the minus strand of JAQVQL010000094.1, from coordinate 6,784 downwards.
CAGTTATTATAACCACTCATGCCACGCATCTAATTGAGGATGAACAAAACGCCACATTTATAAGTGTTGATAAAGGCAGAATCACCATAGAACGGAGGTACCAATAATATGAGAAGCTTTCTGTTCAATATCGGTTATTTTATTAAAGAGTCCGGAAGGATTATTAGACTTAATCTACTGTCAAATATCTTCTCTATCATAGGTACTGGGTTAATCCTTCTTCTGTTAGGAATAGTTGTAACAGGAACAGATATAGGGAATCGTCTAGTAGTAATGCTTAATGAAGAGGCTGAGGTTAATGGATATTTTTCGGAGCTGCTTACATCTGAGCAAAAGGATGAGTTAGCTGTAAAAATTGGAAATATGGATGGAGTTCGAAGCACTAGAATCGTGGATGAGGATGAAGCAAAGACCAGGATGGAAAAAGTATTGGGAGAGGAAGCTAAGATACTTGAGCTTTTTGATGACAATCCCTTTGAGGCATTTATAGAGATACGAATCAATGTGGATTCCATGGACTTTGTAATAGATAATGTGAAAAATACCAATGGTATCGAATATATCAGAGACAATAGAGATGTCTTAGAAAAGATTCAGGATATTACATATGCACTAAAGGTATTAGGATATCTTATGATAGCAGCTGTTGGCATAACTACTCTAATTATTCTTTCCCATATGATTCGACAGGGTATATATAATAATAAGGATCAAATAAACACACTAAGGCTTCTTGGCTCCCCCGGAGTATTTATAGGATTTCCTTATATTCTGACAGGCATATTGTTAACCTTATTAGGAGGTATCATTGCCGCACTTTCTATGGCCATACTAATTAATGGGGCATATGAGAGCATCGGTGGTACAATCCCCTTTCTACCCTTACCGCCTAAGGAAGAACTAATTAATAAAATGACTCTATGGCTTCCTACCTTAAGCTTTGTACTTGGTTTTCTTGGTAGTTTGTTTGGATTATCCTCCATAAGGGAGAAATCCTGATAAGAAAAACGGCCGGATGATATGAAATTAATAAATAATTGATTGATTAATAATAACTCAATAAAGAGATGTCTCGGAGGTAGTTATATGTACAGTTTCTTGAATGATTATAGCGAAGGAGCCCATCCTAGAATACTGGATGCTTTGTATAAATTAAATGATGAACAAAATATTGGCTATGGAGAGGATGACCATTGTAGAAGAGCTAAGGAGGCTATTAAGAGACATATCTCTAGGGATGATGTAGATATTCACTTTATTCCAGGAGGAACCCAAGCGAATCAACTGGTGGTTTCATCATTCTTAAGACCACATGAATGTGTAATTGCTGTGGATAGTGGGCACATAAATGTTCATGAGACAGGTGCTATAGAGGCAACAGGTCATAAGGTTGTAATTATGCCCCATAAGGATGGTAAGCTTACCCCTGATTCCATTGAAAAAATTATAAGGTATCACTCGGATGAACATATGGTAAAGCCAGGGATGGTGTATCTGTCTAATACCACTGAGCTAGGAACAATATATAGCAAGGCGGAGCTTATAGCTATTCGTGATATATGTAATAAGTATGGTTTGCTATTATTTCTCGATGGTGCAAGACTAGGTTCGGCACTTACCTGTGATAGTAATGATGTAAAAATATCAGATATTGCATATCTAACAGATGTATTTTCCATTGGTGGAACAAAGAACGGTGCTCTTCTGGGTGAGATTCTAGTTATCACTAGAGATAATTTAAAGGAGGACTTTCGCTATCTTATCAAGCAGAGAGGAGCTATGATGGCAAAAGGCTTTGTCCTTGGCATTCAATTTGAGGAATTGTTTAGGGACAATCTTTATTTTTCACTAGCCAAGCATGCCAATGAGATGGCGAAAAGAATAGCTGAAACCATAAAGAATTACGGGTGTTATTTTTATGCTACACCAGGAACTAACCAGCTCTTTCCCATAATGTCAAATACACTCCTAAAGGAGCTTTCTAAGGAGTTTCAATTTATGATAGATCATGAGATTGATGATAATTATTGTGTAATAAGGTTGGTCACATCCTGGGCCACCTCTGAAGAAAGTGTTGATAAACTATGTGAATTCATTGGAGGTTTCTATGCTGACCAGAACAAATAAAAATAATGGAGATGAGCTTTCAATTTTAGGATTTGGTTGTATGCGATTGCCAAGCAAGAATGGGAGCGTTGATGAGGAAGCATCTATAGAGTTAATCAGAAAATGTATTGATAAGGGCATTAACTACTTTGATACGGCTTACTTTTATAATGGAGGGAAAAGCGAGTCCATTCTGGGAAAAGCTCTATCCGATGGACTAAGAGAGAGGGTAAAGATAGCTACAAAGCTTCCTCCCTTTATGGTCAGTAATTTTTCCGGAGCTAAGAAGATATTTGCAACACAGCTTAGCAGACTCCAGACGAACTATATAGATTACTATTTACTTCATATGCTATCAGATCTTAATGGATTTATTAGAATGAAGGATATGGGAGTTGTTGATTGGCTAGAGAAATTAAAAAAGCAAGGCATTATTAGAAATATTGGATTTTCCTTTCATGGATCTAAGAACGATTTTGAGCAGCTAGTTACAGCATATCCTTGGGATTTTTGCCAGATACAATATAATTATATGGATATAAATAATCAAGCAGGCAGATCCGGTTTGATACTTGCCGATTCTTTGGGGATTCCAGTTATCGTAATGGAACCACTTAGGGGAGGAAGATTAGCAGACCGTATACCGAAGGAGGTATTACATGAATTTCATGCTTATGACGAGAATTCGACTCCTGTAGAATGGGCTCTTAAGTGGATATGGAATCATCCTGAGGTTACAGTTGTTCTATCAGGAATGAGTGATGAAGTGCAGCTTGAACAGAATACAAGAATTGCAAGTCAAATGCTTCCCAATTCTTTGTCTGATAAGGAGCTTGAGGTCTTTGACAGGGTTATGGACGTCATGCATGAGAAGACCAAGATACCCTGTACAGGTTGTGGCTACTGTATGCCCTGTCCCTTTGGAGTAAACATTCCTGGATGCTTTTCTGTATATAACGATAAGTATCTACTGAATGAAAAGCGAAATAAAGTCATATATCTTCGTACTCTGGGCGGATTATCAAATCAGCCTGCATATGCTTCGATATGTAAGGATTGTGGAAAATGCGAGAAGCTATGCCCTCAGACCATAGAAATACGAAAAGAATTAAAGCGGGTGAAGAAGGAGATGGAAGGTCCCTTCTTTAATATAGGAATGAAAATAGCAAGAAAATTTATGAAAATTTCAAAATAAATTATAAATTGGTACCAGGTAGCCTACCTAATACCAATGTAATAGAAAGAGCTGCTGTAAAACACATACTATACTCAAGGTATAGTAGATTTTACAACAGCCCTTTCTAAATTAAATAGGAGCAAAAATGATTCAGTTCTTTCTATAATTCGCAATATAATTACGTATTAGAAAGGACATAACTAGTGAAGGTGGAGTGATAGTTGGGTGGGAGCTATCAGTAAATAGCATCTTATTAGGTTCTTCCTTCGAATAAGGCTTCCACTCTGGCATTGGTTCACCGGTCTGGTCTATTCCATTGGGATTGCCCGTCTTAATAAAATTTGACCAATAATTACACATATGTCTGGCTAGATCATAGTGCTTACCGGTGAACGGACGCCAGCATTTTGCTAGTGTTTCGAAAGTAAACCATAAGTCAGATGAATGAAAGGACCCTGGGTTATCCCATCCGGGGATTTCAGGATTGAATTCATAATAGTAGTTATTTATATTAGGCCTTAGATGGTCTTCATTATCACAAAGAATACGAATACCGTATTCTAAAGACTTAATCTCAGTTGATTTTTGTATATCATCAGGAGAACATTCATGCCAACCAATTATTTCTAGGAACTCATCAGCATCTTCGCCGAATAATTCCTTGACTTTTTTATATAAATCCTCTTTTGTTTGCATATTAAGACATGTATGAAATTCATCTTCAGTATGACCAAGAAGCAGTGGAATCTGCGGACGTTTCCCATACAAGAATAGCTTAATATAATCCTCCTTTAAGAAATGACCATCCTGTATGGGCAACCACAATTTTATTGAGGTGTTAAAGCCTCCGTATTCATTCCACTTCTGCATAATGTAAGAAGAAGAGAGAGCCCTGGCTTCTTCAAGATTTTTCACCTTTAAATAATCAAAAAATTCTATGCCGATTTGTTCGGCTTCCGAAAGTGTACGTTTGGGTACTAATTCTTCATAAGGACTCATTAATACACCGCTCTGAATAATTGCCTTTTGAAATAGTCCTTTATTTTGCTCACTGGCTATCTGTAATAATACACTGCCGCCACCTGCAGACTGACCACCTATTGTAATGTTATCTGGGTCACCGCCAAAGGCTGCTATGTTTTCCTTTACCCATCTTGTAGCAAGCTGTTGATCCAAAAGCCCGAAGTTTCCTGGTTGTGTGGGATTCTCAGCTGTAATTTCAGGGTGAGATAGGAAGCCGAATACATTTAACCTGTAATTAATGCTTACAAATATGATCCCTCTACTTGCAAAGCGTTCTCCATCAAACTCCATCTCTGCTGTATTTCCAACTTGCCATGCACCACCAAAATACCAGACGAATACCGGTAGTTTCTCATCTGTATGCTTTGCCGGAGTCCATACATTAAGATATAGACAATCCTCGCTCATAGGAATATCAGGGTCAACATTCCATTCCCGAGTATAAATACTATCTTTATCAATACCTGGTACAGGCTGTATGGATATGGGCTTAAAATGATATGTCTTCATAGTACCAACCCAGTTAGAGGAAGGAATAGGTGCGTGAAAGCGTAAGGACAAAGTCGGGGGCATGGCAAAAGGAATTCCCTTAAAAGCAGTAATCCTAGGATCTGCTGCAGGTAGTCCTTCAATCCATCCATTCTTAATCATTACTCTTCTTAACATAGCTTTTCCTCCATTTCATTAATTTCTGTTACTTATCTTTTGAAAACAATATTTGCAAAATTATAAAAGCCTAAATACCATACATCAAAGCCATGGCCACCGCTGACCTCTTGCCATATAAAGTTTTTTTGGTCTGTCAGCTTATCGGTTAGCTTTGGAAGGTCGAGTACAGCAGCCGAAGCACTGGCTATGGCTACATTGTCTTCTCTACCACATATGTTATAGAAGTAGCTAATATCAAAATCGGAAAATTCTCCATTTAGTTTTTCTGAGATTACTGTAGAAGTGTTAGTAGTCGGAGCGGATGAAAAAGCACCTATATAGCTGATGATATCTAGGCTTTCGCACATACCGATATTTATGGACTGCATACCTCCCATGGATAAGCCTGCCATGGCCCGATGATTGCGAGTCTTAGTCAAATCATATCCATTTTCATCATAGTCAGCATAAGTTGAATAATTTCTATCAATATAGGGAATTAAGTCATCTCTAAGTTCTTTACCAAATAAATAGAAGGAATTATAATCGGAGGAGGCATTTGCAAAGTCTGCACTAGAACGTCCGTTGGGAGTTACGATGATAAAGGGTTCGATCTCACCATTATAAATTAAATTATCCATTATAATTTTTATCCGTGAGGAATCGTTATGCATTCCCCATTCATTTTCATTTCCACCTATACCATGCATTAGATACAGAACATTATACTGCTTGCCTTCATCATAGTTATAGGGAAGATATACATTGGCAGGCTTAATAATTTCAGAAGCATCACCAAAATAATCCTTTGAATTGTATGTAATTTTTTCGATAGTACCTATATTATCAGTTCTTGCAACTAGGTATTCCTCAGGTATGGTATCTACAGGTATATAATCAATATCTTTTAACTCATTAATAGCTTCATCGTTAGCCAAAAAAGTTGACTCCTCCTCTAAATTACTATCGGGCACAAGATCCGTTAAATTATTTTCAACTATAGCGCTCTCGTCATTATTAATAACTGAATCGTTAGCAATATCATCGATAATTTCAGTTAATTCACTATCATCTGATGTGTCTTCAGTAGTAGCTTCTTTATTAGAACAGGCGGTCATTAGTAATATTAAAGAAAACAGTAGTAATGTTAGAATTTTTTTCATAGTATGAGTACCTTTCCTTTTAATTATTTTTAAGGTTTGATATAATACGGTCCAGTAGATTAATTAATAATTGTTTTTCCTTATCACTAAATCCCTGAAAGCTTAATTCCTCCATATCATCAACAATCTTGTTAACCTGGATAGAAATATCACGACCCTTTTCTGTCAAATAGATAGCATTAGCACGTTTTCCACCAGAGACATAAGTTGGTTCCTTATAAACAAGTCCTTTTTTAATCATATTGTTAAGGACAGAAGTCATTGTGGCGGGCTCGACATGAGCCCTTTTTGCCAAATCCTTCTGAAGATAGCCTTCTTTTTGGCTTAGGATAGATAGGACCTTCGGCTGGCCAGTCGTTAAATCTAGCTTTTGGAATTCCTGAAAGCTGGATTTTTTATGCAAAGAGTAGGTGCTTATCAATGCCATATGTAGTCGTTTAGATGAATAATTATTATCCATAACCCTTCTCCTTAGTAATCTAATTAGATATCTAATTAATATAATAGATAACTGACTTAATGTTGTCAAGAAGATAATAAAGAACTGGATTTTATAAAAAGTGGGAACAATGTAGGACTTGGATAAAAATAATTTGTATTTAGTAATTATATTTTTAAACTAACAATATCGATTGATTTTATGTAAATTTACTGCTATATTTATATA
>JAQVQL010000004.1 GCA_028701595.1 Herbinix sp. | reverse complement strand
GATGAAGTCGCAGATTATTTTAAGAAGCTCGGAGCAAAGACAGTAAAGCTTAAAGTAAGCGCTCCATTTCATTGCGCACTTATGCAAACAGCAGCTGATAAATTTAATAGAGAACTAAAAAAATATACATTTACGCCTATGAATATACCTGTGGTTTCTAATGTCAGTGCAACATTATACTGTTCTGAGAATCAAATTATTGAAAACTTAACAAATCAGATTGTAAAGCCAGTACAATGGCAGAAATCGATGGAAAATCTGTCGTTGCAAGGAATTAATACCATAGTAGATATCGGTCCTAAGAAGATACTAAAAAATTTCAGCAATTCGATTCTTCCTAGCGTGAAAGCATACGGATTTGATGACATAAATGATTGTGAAGCACTTGTAGAATGGTCAAAAAAAGTAAAAAGGAATTCAACCCCTACTTACAATGTACTAACTAGATGCATGGCTGTGGCAGTATGTACTAAGAATAATAATTGGAATAATGATGAGTATAGAGAGGGAGTCATCACTCCTTATCAGGAAATTAAGCTGATGCAGGATGAAATCGAGAAGGAAGGAAAGCTACCGACGGATGAACAATGCAAAAGGGGGCTGCAATTACTTCAAACAATATTTGATACAAAAAAGACGAGTTATGAAGAACAAAGTAGCAGAATAGCACAAATATTAGAAGAAACGAATAAAGAACTATTAGGCACTGAAGTCATGAAAAAATACAATTTGAATTAAAGAAAGGAGATAATATGAGTAGAGTTATTGACTGCTTATTTATCGGACACAATGACATGATATTTACTGATTATGAGAAGATAATAAGGGCTTCAGGTATACATAGCGGTGCGTATAGGGATTTGAATTTGAGCTTTATAAACTATAAGAATGATTTGTATACGTTACCAGAAATCTTCAATTTCGTGAATGAAAAGAAAGTGAATAAGAATTATGAACAACTAAGTTTGAGTAATGTGTTCAGTCTGACAATTGCATATTTGGGATCATTTTTACATAGAAGAGGTTTTTCGTTTGAATTCGTGAATTCTTTTCAGGATTGCAAAGAAGAATTAAGGAAAATACTAACGGAAGACACTGTGCTTACAATAGCGATTCCTACTACATTATATGTAGCGGTTTACCCTATATTGGAGATTGTTTCATTCATCAAGAAATATAATACGATAGCAAAGATTATCATTGGTGGCCCTTTTGTATCAAATAGTGTCTCATATACTGATGATGGAGCGACACAATATGTATTTAAGATAATGAACGCTGATTTCTACATTTATAGTGCTCAAGGTGAGGTTGCGCTTGCAGAGATTGTTCGGTCTGTAAAGGAAGATAGCTCTTATGAATATATAAACAATGTATTTTATAGAAAGAATAATGCATATCATTGTGATCAATTTGTTGAAGAGAAGAATAAGCTGGAAGAAAATGCGATTCAGTGGGAGCTGTTTGAAAATAGATTAGGTAGGCTAGCAAGTGTCAGAACAACACTGTCCTGCCCATTCGAATGTTCCTTCTGTGAATATCCGAAACGTGCTGGTAAGTATTATACAATAAGTATTAACAATATCGAAAAAGAATTAGATCAAATCGATAGTTTTGGTAAAGTTAAAAATTTAATGTTCATTGATGATACCTTCAATGTTCCACCAGAAAGATTTAAAGAGATCTTAAGATTATTAATAAGGAAGAATTATGGTTTCAGCTGGTATTCGTATTTCCGATGTCAATTCGCGGATCGAGAAACAGTTGAATTAATGAAACAAAGTGGTTGTGATGGAGTTATTCTTGGTATTGAGTCTGCAAATCAGACAGTTTTAAATAATATGAACAAACATGTAACAGTTGAACAGTATCAAAAGGGTTTGTCTTTATTAAATGAGTATGGTATTACAACACATGCATCGTTTATTATAGGATTTCCTGGTGAGACAGAAGATAGTTATATGGATACTGTTAATTTCATCAAAGAATATAAGCCAACATTTTATAGAACACAAATTTGGTACTGTTCTACGTTGGCTCCTATATGGAGTCAAAAGAATAAATATGGGATTAAGGGTTCTGGATTTGAATGGTCACATGCAACAATGGATTCGTCTGAGGCATGTAATCTTATGGAAAGAATGTTTTTGGATATAAAAAGTTCAGTCTGGGTACCTCAGTATGATTTTGATTTCTCGGGTATTGTCAATCTCTTAAAGAGAGAATATAGCCTAGAGCAAATAAAATTGTTCCTTGAGTGTTTTAACGATGGTGTTCGAAAAAAGATAATTAGTCCTGATAACAAGGAAGTTGATGATCAGTATATGAAACGTATAAAAGAACTATTATAAAGGATGTGTTCTTAATGAATAATTCAACTTTAGATATTAGTAACTTAAATTTGGATAATATGAATAACTTAGCATCTAAATATACTGAAAGAGTTGCAGATAACTCATCACAAGACGTTGCTATAATAGGTATGTCTATAAAGATATCTGACTTAGATAATTCGGAAGATTTTTGGAATAAAATTCGTATGGGTACCGATTTCATAAGTGATCTTTCAGAAGTAAGAAAGAAGGATATTGAGACATATTTAAGAAACATAAATTATCCGATTAATGATATAAAATATTTAAAAGGTGCATTTTTTAATGAAATTGATAAGTTTGATTATAAATTTTTCAGACTTACTCCGAAAGAAGCAACCTTTATGAATCCAGTACAAAGAGTTTTCCTAGAGACGGCCTGGGAAACGATTGAAGATGCTGGTTATAGCGGAAAAAAGATATCAGGAAGCAAGACAGGTGTGTTCCTTGGTTACATCGGTGATATGGGAGGATATCAGTATAAAGAGATGATTTCAGCTATGGAAGGGTCCATCAGTCCTATTTCATATTCTGGAAACTTAGCTTCTATCATACCGAGCAGAATTTCATATTTACTTAATTTGAAAGGACCGAGTGTTAATATTGATTCGGCTTGTTCTTCTTCGTTACTTGCAATTCATATGGCATGTCGAGCATTACAGAATGGTGATTGTGACATGTCATTGGCAGGAGGAATTAAAGTTGATATCATTCCATTGGAATCGAAGGAAAAGGTTGGAATTGAATCCGGATCATATAAGACAAGATCCTTTGATGATGCATCGGATGGAACCGGATTTGGAGAAGGATCAGTAGCTATCTTGTTAAAGCCATTAAATAAAGCATTGGCAGATAATGATCATATTTATGCTGTAATAAAAGGCACTTCAGTAAATCAGGATGGTAATTCTTTGGGCATAACGGCACCTAATGTTGCTGAACAGACAAACGTGATTACAAAGGCTTGGAATAATGCAAGGATTAATCCAGAAACAATAACGTATATCGAAGCACATGGGACAGCAACCAAATTAGGTGATCCTGTTGAAATTGAAGGAATTCAAAAAGCTTTCAATAAATATACGAACAAAAAGCAATTCTGCGCGATTGGTTCTGTTAAGACGAATATTGGGCATTTGTATGAAGCATCTGGCATAGCAGGGTTAATAAAAATAATAATGATGATGCGGCACGGTGAAATTCCACCAACTCTGCATTTTGATCGTCCGAATCGAAACATAAATTTTCTGGAATCTGCAGTTTATATAAACGATACATTAACTAAGTGGAAAACAAATGGCTTATTGAAAAGAAGCGGTATCAGTGCGTTTGGATTTAGTGGTACAAACTGCCATGTAGTGATTGAGGAAGCACCTGATTGTAAAAGAAGTGAGAGTAATAAGAAATCTTTTATTTTTGCAGTTTCAGCAATGGATATGAATGCACTGAATGAACTTGTTCTTAGATATAAAAGGTTAATCGATCATGAAGAAGATTTAGATATTGGCGGTATGTCATACACAATGTTGACAGGTAGAGGTCATTATGATCACCGGTTAGCTTTTAGATACTCTTCTTTTGAACAATTACGCGAATACATCGATTCTATTGTACGCAATGGGGTTACAAAGGATTTCAGGTTGATTCACTTTGGTAAAGTCAAGACCATTCATACAGGCGTTGATTCAAATGAAGATGGCATAATTACAGATAAAGAAAAACAAAAAATAACCAACTTAGCAAATATGAAGTCAATAATGTATGCGAATACTAATCAAGATGATGTACTTGATGAAATATGTTCCTTCTATATAAAAGGAGCGGATATAGATTGGGAATTATTATTTCAGGGCACTAAATATGCCAAGTTAAATCTTCCTACATATCCTTTTCAAAGAGAAAGATGTTGGATTGATTCTAACAAAGAAAGTGAGGCTATACTTGATTGTTGCTATCATGTTATTGGTTGGAGCAAGCAAACGATAACTAATAAAATTGAATCTCTTACAGGAAAAACTGTACTTGTATTTAAAGATAAGAAACATGAGTCAGAAGAAATAATACAATGTCTACGATCCGAAGGATTAGAAGTTATCGAGGTTGAGAATTCACGAAAGTATAAAAAAATAAATGACCATACATACAATATTGGAAATTCATACGATGATACTCTGATGTTGATGAAAGAGACCGAATCTCGGAACATCTCATATATTCTTCATATGGCAACCATATCGAAAGGACAAGAAATCAAAGATATGGCTCAATTAAGGAATAGCCAAGAAAATGGAGTTTTTCGTTTATTTTATTTAGCGAAGGCTATTTTTAAATTGGAAATCAGTAAAATAAGTATATTCGTCGTTAGTAAGAATGTGAACGAAGTTACTGGTGATGAAGAAGAGATTAATCCTGAAAATGCTACAATTTTTGGACTTAGTAGTGTTTTGTCAAAAGAATTTTCTGATATTCAATTTAGATGCATTGATGTGGATAGCAAGAACACAAAAAATGACGTCCTAGATGAAATGAAAATTGAGTCAGAGTCAGGCATAGACATAGTTGCATATAGAAATGGATATAGATTCATTAAAGAATTAAAGGATATTGATATTAAGTCTTTAAAAGATAATTTAGTTGAGATAAAGGATGGCAACACCTATTTGATTACAGGCGGTATGGGTGAAATCGGTCTTGAGGTAGCAAAGTATATTGCTACAAAGGCGAAAGTAAAGATAGGTCTGTTAAGTAGAAGGGGATTGCCAGATAGATTATGTTGGAATGATATTATTAAGAAAAATGAAGATGTAGATATTATTCAAAGAATTATATCGATTAAGTCCATTGAGGCATTAGGTTCAGAGGTTGTATGCCTGACAGCGGATATAAGTGATTATGAAACTCTTCGGAGTGAACTTGATAAACTAAGAGCTAATAGATGTATAAATGGTATATTTCAGTGTGCAGGTATTGCTGGAGAAGGATTTGTTATTACGAAAGATGAAGCTGACTTTGTGAAAGTTTTGAATCCTAAAGTGTACGGCACATGGAGTTTAGGACAGTTAACCCAAGCGGATAATCTGGACTTTTTTGTAATGTTTTCTTCTATTGCTTCAATCTTAAGTTTAGCAGGGCAAGGGGATTATACAGCATCGAATGCTTATATGGATTCTTTTTCTTCCTATATGAGAAAAAAAGGAAGAAAAGCGTTATCAATTAACTGGACAGCTTGGAAAGAGATTGGAATGGCTGCAAAGTATGGCTTTCAGAACGAGAAGGTATTTCTCGCTTTAAGCACGAAGGAAGCTATTGAATCATTATCTGGTGTCTTGGGTAAAAATCTTGGTCAGGTTGTCATAGGTAAAATAAACTATGATTCTTTGACACGGGAGATAGCTGATAATTTTAATTTACATTTATCGAATGATATCCTTCAAAGACTACCTGATGTTTCAGAAAATTCAGTATGCATTCATAATACGAACAAGAAGGTTAATCCTATACAATGCAAATTAGTTGGTGATTATAACAGGGAGTATTCCGAAACAGAGAAATGCATTGCTGGTATCTGTTGTGAAGAACTTGGATATAAAGAAATAAATGTTGCACAAAGTTTTTTTGATATGGGTGCTGACTCTATATTAATAAATCAGATATTTGCTCGGATTGATAAAATCTATCCGAAAAAGTTATCGATTGCAAAAATTTTTGCACATCCTACCGTGGCAAAACTTGCAGAGTTTCTCACAGAAGATGAGAAGATTGATAGTGATTACAAGAATATCAACTCCGTAGAAAGTGATGATATCGCCATAATCGGAATTTCAGGTAAATTCCCTGGTGCAGATAATGTTGAAGAATTCTGGAGTAATCTGAGAATGGGTTATGACTATTTCATGAATTTCTCAGAAACTAGAATTGATGATGTTCAGGCATACTTGACGAAAGAAAGGATTTCTGCAGACAAAACTCATTTTCAGCAAGGCGCATACTTCAGTGAAATTGACAAATTCGATTATAAGTACTTTAAGATATCTCCGAAAGAGGCGAGCCTTATGGATCCAAACCAAAGGCTGTTCTTGGAGACTGCCTATTCAGCGATTGAAGATGCAGGATATGGAGGAGAAAGAATATCTGGGACAAAGACAGGGATATACGTTGGGTATGCAACTAATATTGTATGTAATTACTCAATGATGATTTCAAAAGTTAATCCAGAATCACTTTCTATTTGTATACCAGGTAATCTTGCCTCGATCATACCAGGCAGACTATCTTATATGTTGGATTTAAAAGGACCAAGTTTGTCTGTAGATACTGCATGTTCATCTTCGCTTGTAGCTGTCCACTTGGCTTGTGATGCGATAAAAAAAGGCGAATGTGAGATGGCGATTGCAGGAGGAGTAAAAATAAACTTATTACCTATAGCAGGTAAAGTTAAGTTAGGAATTGAATCTTCTGATGATAGAACAAGAGCATTCGATGATAATTCCGATGGTACTGGTATTGGAGAAGGAGTTGCTGCGGTATTACTGAAACCATTAAAAAATGCAATACTAGATAGAGACCATATAAATGCTGTCATTAAAGGAAGCGCAGTCAATCAAGATGGTTATTCAGTGGGCATTTCAGCGCCAAATATGAAGGCACAGACAGATGTGATAATCAATGCATGGGAGAATGCACGAATTGACCCAGAAACAATATCGTTTATTGAAACTCATGGAACTGGAACAAAAATCGGAGATGTGATCGAGGTAGAAGGTATCGAATCTGCATTTCGTAAGTATACGGATAAAAAGCAGTTTTGTGCGATCAGCTCAGTTAAGACTAATATTGGACATTTATATGAAGCAGCAGGAATCGCAGGATTCATTAAAGCTGTTTTGTCACTGAAATATGGAGAGTTGGTGCCTAATCTGTTTTTCGAAAGGCCAAATCATCGAATTGATTTTTCTGATTCACCTACTTATGTTAACGATCAATTGATAAAGTGGGAAACAGGTAACAATCCGAGAAGATGCGGTGTAAGTTCATTTGGCTTCAGCGGAACAAATTGCCATATTGTCTTAGAAGAGTATAAAGATGATGCTGTAGGTAAAGATAAATCAGTCAGTTGTGACAACGACAATAATCTTTATAGAATATTAGCTTTATCTGCAAAAAGTCAATCTGCTTTACTTAAGATTATCCATAATTATACGAACTATCTACATAACGAGAACATTAATATAGATGACATGTGTTTTATTGCTAATACAGGAAGGGAACATCATAATTATAGGATTGTTGTTATAGCAAAAAGTTTGAAAGAATTTAGGCAGAAGTTAAATGATATTCTAGTAAATGGTATGGAGAATATTCAGGATAATGATATTTTCTATAGCCATAGTAATGATTTAACTATAAGTCAAAGTACGGACAATGAAGTAATGGATTCATGTACGATGTCGCAACAGGTCAAAGATTTTATCAATATGTTCCTATCCTCAGACAGAAAAGATGTGGATTGCCTTAAAGAGATAGGCCATTTGTATGTAAGCGGAGCAAAAGTCGTATGGAATGAGTTATATGCTAGAGAGGATAGGAAGAAAATACAGCTTCCTATCTATCCTTTTGAACGATATCGTTGTTGGATGGAAGATGAGAATACAGATGATATGGGTCATAGTAAGGATGAGTCTGTGATACATCCTTTGATAGGAAAATACATACTAAATACGATGAACCAAGATATATATTCGACAATATTTGATATTAAGAAGCATTTTGTTTTAAGTGATCATATCATTGAAGATACCAATGTGATTCCTGGCACCACATACATAGAGATAGCAGTACAGTTGGGTAGAAGATACTATCATAATTCGGATATAGAACTTCGCGATGTTATGTTTTTTTCTCCATGTGTTTTTTATGAGGAGGAGCGCAGAGAGGTACAGATAATCATTCATAAAAAAGATGGTTTTTTAGATTTTTCAATTGTAAGTCAGGACAAAGGAAATGAATCAGAAAATGAATGGTTAAAGCATGCCGAAGGAAGAATATACAAACTTGAGCCGATCAAAGAACGGCTACATTATGAAATTGATGACTTAAAAAATAAAATTTGCATTAACGTTATGAGTGTAGAACAAAATAAGCTGACAAAAGGATTCATGAAATTCGGACCAAGATGGTTGAATTTTCACAAGATATGGCTAGGTAATCATGAAGCGCTTGCAAAGATTGAACTTCCAAGACAATTCGCGAAAGACCTAGATGATTACTTTATACACCCTGCGATGTTAGATATGGCTAATGCAGCTATGATACTGGTAGGTGGGAATAAATATCTTCCAGTCGCATATCAGTCTATGAAATTTTATGGACCAACACCTTCCGCGTTTTATAGCTACTTGCATGAGGATGATAAGTCTGCAAATGATGAAACGAAAACATATGATATTAAGCTTGCTGATCCTGAAGGAAATGTATTTGCAGTGATAGAAAGCTATCAATTAAAGAAAGTACATGAATTTAAGAAAAATTCAAAAAAACGTTATCACAAAATCGATTGGAGAATTTGTCCGTTGACTGGAGAACTTCAGAGTTTGGCAGATAAAAAGATACTAGTGATTAAGAAACAGGGAAGTGAATTTGGCGATGAGGTATCGAATGAATTATTAAATCTCAATGCAAACCCTATCCAAGTGGATTTGGGATCAAGTTTTGAGAAACTGGATGATTCTCATTATACAATATCAACGATAGAGATGGATTATGTAAAGCTTTTTGAGAGCTTAAATGGAATAACCTTATCTCATGTGGTTTATCTATATGATATAGATAAATGTGAAGATTATACAGATGTAAAGAAAATTGACAGTAATCTTGATTTCAGCATCAATAATTTTTTCTTGTTCATTAAGAATATAGTGAAGCTTAAAAACAAAAGTGAGATAAAAATACTATTAGTATCCTCCCATTCTTGGTGCATTACAGGAGAAGAAGAGTACATGAATCCATTTGCATCAGGTTTATTTGGACTTGCTAAAGTAGCAGAAAATGAACTTAATAATATCTCATGTTGTTGTGTAGATACTGATTATCAGGTTACAGCTATCGATATTGTCAAAGAACTTCAATTAGAAAAGTACAATTCTGAATATGCATATAGACGTGGAAAACGATACGAGATGATTCTTGATAATCTTGATTTGAAGACATTACCAAGCAGTAATATAGAAATTAAAGAGAATGGAGTATATGTCATAACAGGAGGTTTGGGAGGAATAGGTCTAGAATTAAGTAAGTATCTAGCAAACAGGAATATAATTCAATTGATGCTGATCAGCAGATCCAAAATTGCGGATCGGTCTGAGTGGAATGATATCTTAGCACAACATAGCAATACCAAATTATGTGAGATGATACATGCGATCAGAGATATTGAAATGAAGGGAAGCAGGGTGACTTGCTATAGTGCAGATGTATCAAGGCTGGATGAACTAAGTATTGTTTTTGAAGATATCAGAATAAATCATGGTAAAATCGATGGAGTCATTCACTGTGCAGGTATCGCTGGAGAAGGATTTATGTACAAAAAAGAGATGGAGACTTTTCAAAAGGTTATACGCCCAAAAATCCATGGAGCATGTTATCTCGAATATTTAGTTCGTAATGAGAAACCAGATTTCTTTGTTTTATGTTCATCTGTGGCTTCATTAATAACAGTGCCAGGACAAGGAGACTATACTGCTGCAAATGCCTTCCTCGATTCATTTGCCCAGTGTTGCTACAAAGAGGGACTAAATGTTAAAGTCATTAACTGGCCAGCATGGTTAGAAGTAGGGATGGCAAAGAATCATGGTGTTAATGAAGACACAATGTTTAAGGCGATAACAAATGCAGAAGCTGACAGAGCGTTTGAAGATATTTTAGAACGGAAAATCACCAATGTGATAGTGGGTGAATTAAGCCAAGAAAACATGAAGAAAATGGAACGGATCCCAATAACAGTAAGCAGAACAATTGATAGAGATCTGCAAACAGATGGAAGCTATTCTTCCAATAGTAATGTAAGTCTGAAGCAGGATAGCGAATTTCATATAATAAATAAGGAAGACAGTTATGATTCTATCGCATCCATTCTTTCGAAAGCGTGGGGTAAAGTGCTAGGAATAAAAGATATGGATGTGAATGAAAGCTTTTTTGATCTAGGAGGAGATTCATTGTTGGCAACTCATCTGCTACGTGAGATCAGTCATATTTATCAAGAAAGACTGGATATTTCAGATCTGTTTTCATATCCATCGATACACATGATGGCAGAGTATATTTATTCTAAGATGCATGCAAACGAGAATCAGAAGAAGGAGACAGTTGATAGTATTTTGCATGAAGATAATAACTATCTTGAATCAATCATGGAAAAGTTGGCAAATGGTGAGATATCTATTGATGAAGTGGATTCTATTATTAAGTTATAAGGTGGGGAACGTATATGGATAAAATCAGTAAATACATATATCAGCAGGTTATTTCAAAAAATCTTTCAAGTGCAGAAGCTTCTGTATTAATCAAAGAATTGTCTGGAAATACAAAAAGAGAGAATGAAGAGGATATAGCTATTATTGGCCTTGATTGTAAATTTCCTGATGCTGATGATGCTAGTGAATATTGGGATAATCTTATTAACGGAAGAGAGAGCATCAGAAAGTTCCCGGAAAGCAGAAGAGTAGATATTGATGGAATCCTTGCAAGAGATGAAGGTGTAAGTTCTGTATCTGAGGATGATTATCAGATACAAGGATACTTAAATGAAATCGATAAATTTGATTCGGCTTTTTTTAATATCTCACCAATGGAAGCAAAGGTTATGGAACCAGCACAAAGAATCCTTCTTGAAGCGACTTGGAGAGCAATAGAGGATGCCAGCATCGGAGAAAATTCGCTGTATGGAACACGGACAGGGGTTTATGTAGGGAGAGCGCATTTAGGCGAACCCAAATATAAAGATTATCTTGAGGACAAAGATCAGATAACGTTTACGGGTTCAGTTTCTGGTATTTTAGCAAGTAGAATCTCCTATATACTGAATTTACATGGACCAAGTATTGTAGTAGATACTGCTTGCTCATCTGGTTTAGTTGCGCTTCATCTCGCTAGCCAAGCACTTAAGCATAATGAATGTGAGTTGGCTATTGCGAGTGGAATCAGTATTAATATCATGCCATCAAAACAAAATGCGGTTGAAATGTTAGAATCACCCAATAATATATTAAAACCTTTTGATAAAGAATCATCTGGAACTGTTTGGGGAGAGGGAGTCGGTGTCTTAGTATTAAAGCCGCTTTCAAAAGCTATTGAGAATCATGATAATATTTATGCGGTGATTAAAGGAAGCGGAATTAATAACGATGGAGCATCCAACGGTATTACAGCTCCAAGTGCAATAGCGCAGGAAGAACTGTTGACTAATGTTTGGAAAGGGTCAAAAGTTAATCCAGAAAGAATATCATATATTGAAGCACATGGTACAGGAACAGCATTAGGGGATTCTATTGAAATCAAAGCTATTTCTAATGCTTTTTACAGATATACAGATAAGAAAAAGTTCTGTGGCATAGGCACAGTAAAAGCAAATATTGGTCATTTGATTGCTGCTTCAGGAATAGCAGGAATCATTAAGATGATTCTGTCATTGAAAAATGAAATGATACCAGGCACAGTTTGTTTTGATACACCGAGCCCTATCATTGATTTTTGTGAATCACCTATATATTTAGTAGATCATAATACAAAGTGGGAAAGAAAAGAATTACCTAAGTGTTGTGGCGTAAGTTCATTTGGGCTAAGTGGTACGAATTGTCATGTTATTCTTGAAGAAGCACCGGATGTAGAATCTGAAAAAAGAGGATCATACGAGTTCCCATGTGTACTTACGATTTCAGCAAAAAAGAAGACGATATTGAAAGATTACATTGAGAGATATAGAAAATTTATTGATAAAGATGACTTATCTGATCTTCAGGATATTTGTTATACATCTAATGTCGGAAGAGGTCATTATGATTATTGTATTGCTATGATTGTAACTAGTAAGGAAGAATTGATGCATCAATTAATTAGATTAAGTAGGATGAGTTTCGATGATGATCAGATGGAGAATATCTTTTATGGTCAACATAAATTGACTACGAATGATGAGCAAGCGATGCAAAAGGGTTTCATCAGCATAGCTATGAAGAAGAGAATAGATGGCGAGGTAGAAGATAAAGTTACATTATATCGTAAGAGTGGGAAGAAGGATCGGCAATTACTCAAAGAGATATGCCAACTGTATGTAAAGGGTGCAACTGTTGATTGGAGGTCTTTATATGATATTACTAAAATAAGATTAGTCAGTATACCGACATATCCTTTTGAAAGGAAAAGAAGTTGGATAGAAGATAAGAAAATCGAAGTATTGCAACCGAATATGTTTTACGATATAACCTGGAAACAGTGTATTCAGGAAAATAGTGGTGATCTATTAAAATTAAGCAAAGTTTTATTAATTAAGAGCGGTACTAATCTTGATACTGAAATAATTGAAACTTTCAAATCATTGGGAACTGAGATTATCGAAGTTGATACTGGTTCTATATATAAACAAATAGATAAATATAAGTATTCTATCAGTCATACAGAAGCTGATTATTCTAAACTCTTGACGGATATCGGAGAAGAATCAGTGTCTATTGTACATATGGCTTCTGTTAATCAACAAAGTGATTATAATGATATATCTAGTTTGAAAAGGAACTTGCAAATAGGAGTGTATAGCTTGTTTCATCTGGTAAAGGTACTTGATATGCAGATCAAAGGCAATACGGACCTGTTTGTTATATCTGATTATGCCAATGAAGTAACGGGAGAGGAAGCTTATATCAATCCACATAATGGGTCATTAAGTAGCTTAACTAATGTAATTGCAAGAGAATATCCGAATATTCATGTCAAAAATATCGATATAGATTCTAAAACGTTAGGTAAGGACATCATCGTTGACATGTTGAGCAATGACCAACATTACGAGACAGCTTATCGAAAAGGATTCAGGTATGTAAAAGAGCTACAGAATCTTAATCTTGATGCGATACAAGATAATTCAGTTAGCATAAAAGAAAATAGCTGTTATGTAATATGTGGAGGAACTGGAGGAATCGGCCTAGAGATAGCAAAGTATTTTTCAATCAAGAAAAAGGTTCATATGATATTGCTGAATCGCTCTGGATTCCCTGAGCGAACGAAATGGACGGAAATTCTGAAGGCTGATATGGATTCAAGATTATGTCATAAGATAAATACGATTTTAGAGATCGAGAAAAACGGATCTAAGATAACATGTTACAAAGCAGATCTCTCTAGTATGGAGGGTGTTAAGATTGTACTGGATGCAGTGAGAAGTGACTTTGGCAGAATAAATGGAGTGATCCAATGTGCTGGAGTAGGTAAATATGGTTTGCTTGCTACGAAAAGCGAGGAAGATTTCAATGAAGTGCTTTATCCTAAGATCTATGGAACCTGGATTCTGAATCAACTGACAATGGATGATGAGTTAGATTTCTTTATTATGTTTTCTTCTGTGGCCTCTATTTTCTCAATGCCAGGACAGGCAGATTATGCGGCGGCGAATGCATATATGGATTCTTTTGCTACATTGCGCAGGCATCAAGGAAAGAAGGCATTATCGATTAATTGGGCTATGTGGAAGGAAGTGGGTATGGCGGTTGATTATGCTGATAAGACAAAATCAATCTTCAAAGCAATTACCACGGATAAGGCAATCGGAGCATTTGATGCGATATTTAGCAAAGATACGTCAAAAGTATTGATTGGAGAATTGGATTATGATAGTGACGCAATCCATTTGATCCATAGGTTTTCCTTTGATGTTTCTGAACAGATCAATGAAGTCGTACACAATAAAAAGCCTTATAAGGAGATTGCATCGTATATAGCCCGAACTGAAAATAAAAAAATTCACCCAATGGTCGATCAATTATTGCTTGATAGTGTAAACCAAGATGTGTATCTTTCTGAGTTTACACCTAGTGATATGTGGGTTATGGGAGAGCATAAAGTGAATGGATACTATGTTATCCCAGGGCTTGCATATCCTGAAGTAGTAAAGCAAGTAAGCAAGCAATATTTTGGAGATGTTGCGATTGAATTAAAAGATTTTAATTATATTACTCCGTTTACAATTCATGAGATGAATGAGAAGAAATCACTTCAGATCATTGTTAATAAAGAAGACGAAGATTATGGTTTCATTGTTGCAAGCCGTAGCACAGATGAGAATTATGGGGCAGCTGGAGAGTGGATCAGACATGTGCAAGGAAGATTTTTTGAGATTAAGGATTATGTAATAAAGTCACATAATATCAGTGAATTGAAAAACAAATGTGTAATTGAGGTTAGAGAAATTAATTTTAACCAAATCGCTAATGGTTTTTTTGAATTCGGTCCAAGATGGATTGATCGCGTTAAATTATATATTGGGAACAATATGTATTTTGCTGAGTTGGAACTACCAGATATTTACATAAGCGATTTGAGCGTATATGATCTGCATCCAGCTATGATGGATCTTACTGTGAATATAATGGGATATATCCTAGATAACAGGTATCTTCCACTTTCTTATAGCAGCTTTAAGATATATGGAAAGATGCCTGCAAGATGTTTGACTTATATAACACGTAAGGAAAAGAAAGAAATCAATAGTGAGACAGAAGTATATGATATTGACTTAATGGATTCAAAGGGTGAGATATTTGGTGAATTAAGAGACTATGTAATTAAAAGGGTTCATGAGTTCTCCAAACTTGAGCCGAATGTAGCGAAAATGAAAGAAAGAAAAAGTGTATTGAGCAATCGAGTAAAGCTTCTCGGCAGGAAGGACGGAAACTATACTGAAACAGAAGAAGCTGTTGCAATAGTCTGGGGTAAAAGCCTTGGATATGATGAAATCAATATTTACGATAATTTCTATGAACTTGGTGGCGATTCTATCCTTGCAATGAAGCTGATCAATGAAATCAATAAAGAGCTAAACATTAAATTGAATGTTACAGAAATATTCAATTACTCTACAATATCGGATTTCTCCAATTATTTAAGAAAAGAGGTTTTTAAACAGATAGAATCCAAAGAAATAATTCCAAAAGCAGAAGAGTCTGATTATTATGAGTTATCTTCTGAACAGAATAGTCAGTATGCACTTAATATGGTCTATAAAAACACGATAGCCTACAATAATTTTGAAGCAGTGAAAATAGACGGTGAATTAGATGTACATCGTCTGGAAGAGGCATTTCATACACTTGTAAAAAGACATGAGATATTGAGGACATCATTTTTACAAATTGATGGAGTACCTGTACAGATTGTTCATGATAACGTTGAATTACATATGGATTCTATAACTTGTGGAGAGGATGACATTGAAGGTGTTGTAAAAGATTTTATAAAGCCTTTTCACTTGGAAGAAGCTCCTTTATTTAATATATGTTTAGTTACAATAGCACAAGATCGACATATCCTTTTTTTGGATATCCATCATATCATCTCCGATGGAACTACAATATTGATATTAATCAAGGAGCTGATCAGTTTATATCAGGGAAATACTTTGCCAGATTTGAAGATTCAATACAAGGATTTTGCTGCATGGCAAAAAATTAATTTTGATGATGAAAAAATGAAAGAGCAAGAACGATATTGGTTAAGTATCCTATCAGATGAGCTGCCTATTTTGAATCTGCCGCTAGATTATCAAAGACCTAAAACACAAAGTCTGGTTGGTGAAACAATTAGATTGACATTGAATCGTGATATCACAGATAGCTTGAAACAATTAGCGAATAAGACAGAGACGACACTATATATGGTTTTTTTGGCGCTATATAACATCTTACTTATGAAGTATACCAGTCAGGAAGATATTATTATCGGATCGCCGATTTCTGGAAGAAGATATGCAGATTTAGAGAATATGTTGGGAATGTATGTAAATACATTGGTTATGCGTAATTATCCGAAAAACGAGTATACATTTCTGCAATTCTTGAATCATGTAAAAGAAAACTCATTGAATGCATTTAAAAATCAGGATTATCAGTTCAGTAAATTGGTAGAAAAGCTTGGTGTTAAGAGAGATTTATCTAGAAATCCTATTTTTGATACAATGTTCGTATTTCAAAACATGGGATTATCAGACATGAGCATAGATGGATTGAATTTCAAGTTTGAGGACTATGAAACAGGTATATCAAAATTGGATCTTACTTTAGAAGTGATTGAAGAAAATGATTTACTCTATGTTAATTTTGAATATTGCACGAAATTATTCATGAGAGAAACGATAGAGTGTATGGCAGATTATTTTATCAATATAATCAAAACGGTGATTCAAAATCCCCAAATAAGCTTACAGAAAATAGAGTTAATGAGCGATCAAGAAACAAGAAGACTGCTAGATGACTTCAATTGTACAGAAAAAGAATATTGCAAGCATAAAACAATTAATCATATGTTCGAGGAGCAGGTTGATAGGAC
Organism: Herbinix sp.; assembly: GCA_028701595.1. Classification (GTDB taxonomy): domain Bacteria; phylum Bacillota; class Clostridia; order Lachnospirales; family Lachnospiraceae; genus Mobilitalea. The sequence goes on along the minus strand of JAQVQL010000004.1, from coordinate 16,148 downwards.
ACCTGATAAAATTGCAGTCTTTTTTGATGGTAAGAGTATGACGTATATGGAATTGAATCAAAAGGCAAACCGTCTGGCAAGGACTTTAAGATGTAATGGAGTGAAAGCGGACAGTCTTGTAGCAATCATGTTGGATCGTTCTTTTGAGATGTCGATTGGTATCTATGGAATCATGAAAGCGGGTGGAGCATATGTACCTATCGATCCGAATTATCCAAAAGATCGTATTAACTTTATGCTTGAAGATAGTGGAGCTAAGGTATTACTTAGTAAGAAAAAGTATATAGACAAAATTGAATGCGATATTCAAATTATTTGTTTAGAAGATGATGCAGTATATCAACAAGACAATACAAATCTAGATACAATTCATACATCGAGTAATCTTGCATATATGATATATACATCAGGTTCGACAGGAAAACCAAAAGGAGCCATGATTGAACAGTATTCAGTGATTAATAGACTAAATTGGATGCAAAATGCGTTCCCGATTGGAGAAGATGATATTATCCTTCAGAAAACACCATATACATTTGATGTATCTGTTTGGGAGCTGTTTTGGTGGTCATTTGTTGGGGCGAGTGTTTGCTTCTTAGCTCCAGATGCTGAAAAAAATCCTAAGTTTATTATGGAGGCAATTTTTAATCAGAAAATTACGGTTATGCATTTTGTACCTTCCATGCTGAACTGTTTTCTTGATTATATCGAGGGGCAGACAGATGTTGATAAACTAAAATCTCTTAAATATGTATTCTCAAGTGGGGAGGCACTTCACCTGCAACAGGTAGAGCGATTTAATCGTATACTGAATCAAGCATTCAATACAAAGCTGATAAATCTTTATGGACCGACGGAAGCTACTGTTGATGTTTCTTATTTCGACTGCTCTACAGATACTCAACTTAAGATAGTACCTATTGGTAAGCCAATCGATAATATAATATTAGTGATTCTTGATAAATATGATGTATTGCAGCCGATTGGGATTGTCGGAGAGCTTTGTATCATTGGGGATGGACTTGCGAGAGGATATCATAACAGACCGGAGCTTAATGCAAAGAAGTTCGTACCATTTCCATATGATCCAAGTCAGAGAATGTATCGGACTGGAGATTTGGCGAGATGGCTTCCTGATGGTAATATTGAGTATTTTGGTCGTATGGATTTTCAAATTAAGTTAAGAGGATTTCGAATAGAACTTGGTGAAATCGAAGAGTGTTTGCTGAAGTGTTATGAAATAAAGGAATCATTGGTAATGATGAAAGACGATAATGATAACAAATACATTTGTGCTTACTATGTTTCAGAGAAATCGATTCCTACTAGAGATTTAAGAAGTCAGCTTTTAGACATGCTACCAGAATACATGGTTCCATCAATTTTCGTACATTTAGATAAAATGCCTTTGACTTCTAATGGAAAGGTGAATCGACTGAGCTTACCAGAGCCAGAAATCAACATTAGTGATAATTATGAGGCTTCTGCAAATGAGATTGAAGAAAAGATGGTTGTGGTATGGAAAGAACTACTTAATCTAGAAAAGGTAGGCGTATGTAACAATTTCTTTGAGATGGGCGGACAGTCATTAAAAGCGATATCTCTTATTGCAAAAATAAATAAATTATTTGGAACGGACTTTAGTGTATTGGAAATATTCAACAAACCGACCATAAGAGAATTCGCTAATTATATGAAGATGTTTGTAACAAAAGAATGTTCAAATAGCTCAAAAATTGAGAGAGTGGAAAAAGCTGATTTTTATCCTATCTCATCTATGCAAAAAAGAGTTTATATTGCAAGTCAGCTCGATAATGCAAAATATAGCTATAATATGAGTGCAGTGCGAATTATTGAAGGCGAAATTGATCGATTTAGACTGGAAGAATCATTTAAAAAATTATTAAAGCGACATGAATCCTTAAGAACTTCATTTGAATTAAGAAAGATGGAGATAGTCCAAATAGTTCATGAGGATGTGAATTATCAGTTGGATTATAAAGAAGATTATGTGTCATCAGTGGATCAGCTTTTTGATGATTTCATTCGTAACTTTGACTTGAGTAAAGCACCATTATTTCACACAGAATTAGTGAAGATAGGTGATAAGAGATATGTATTGCTATTTGATACACATCATATCATTTGTGATGGTTCATCGGTCAAATTTATTGTTAAGGATCTATGTGACATCTATGGAGGAAGGGATCTAAATGTATTACCATTGCAGTACAAAGATTTCGTGGCATGGCAAAATGAGTTTGTTAATTCTGAAAGTATTAAGAAACTGGAAGAATATTGGTATGGAATATATGCAGATCGAATTCCACTGCTAAATCTTAAAACTGATTTTCCAAGGCCTAGTTTTCAATCTTTTGATGGTGATCGGCTAGTAGTCGAGTTAGATCGGGAGTTTAGTGATAGCATCAATGCTTTTGCACTAGAGACAGGTTCTACTGTATTTATGGTTATGCTTTCATGCTATTATGTCTTGCTTTCCAAATATACTGGACAAGATGATATTGTCGTGGGATCTCCGATAGATACAAGGTCACTGCCAGAATTTCAGGAGATAATCGGAATGTTTGTCGATATGATGGCATTACGTAATCATCCTATAGGTACAAAATCATTTGTGGATTTCTTAAAGGAGGTAAAAGATTCAGTAAAAACAGCACTTGATAATAAAGATTATCCATATGAACAACTCATAAGAAAATTAATGGTTCAAAGAAACCCTAATCGTAATCCTTTATTTGATGTTGTGTTTTCTTTGCAGGAAACAGATGATTTTGAAATCAGTCTGGGAGATACTAGACTCTTGCCATATACATTGGCGTGTAGAGCTACTAAATTCGATATCGTAACGATGGTAATGGAAAATGCATCTGGATATAAGATCGTAGTTGAGTATCTTATCTCATTATATAAACGCTCAACAATAGATGCGATGACCAATCATTTTGTTGAGATTTTAGAACAAATCATGAATCATAAAGAGATAAAGCTGGAAGATATCAGGTTGTCTTTAAATGTTCATTTGGCAGATACAACATATTCAGCAGATGATACCAGCGATTTTGAATTCTGATTAACAAGTAAAATAAGATAACAGTAATACACTGTGGAGGGTATATGATGACAAAAATAAATGAAGTTGATTTATCTGAAAATGGATTAAATCCCAATAATCTTCTTATGCTATTGCTACCTTTTTGGACACCGCTAACCCCACCGATGGGAATTTGTACGCTAAAAAGTTATCTAGAGCCATATGGTTATCATGTAAGAACTGCAGATGGAAATACGAATCCGAAATTATGGGAGCTCAATAGAAAATATTTTGATACCCTAAAAGAATTTATTCCAGTAGATAAACAGGGTAATTTCTATAATATTGGTTATAACGTCCTTAGAAATCATCTTATGGCTTATATCAATAATAGGGATCAAGAAAAGCACATCGAATTGGTTAAGATTTTAGTGAGGACACATTATTATTGTGATATTACTTCCAAGCAGGTAGATGTTCTGGATGAAATACTTAAAAGTTTTTATTCAATCTTAAAAATGTACATACTAGATTTACTAGAACAGGAGAAACCGCGGTATCTTGGAATCTCGGTATTCAGTGGTACATTAGCGCCTTCATTATTTGCGTTCCAAGTGGCAAAAGAAAAATATCCTGATATGAAAACAGTTATGGGTGGGGGAGTATTTGCAGATCAGCTGACTATGGGGTCTCCAGATTTTGATTATCTGGTAGAAAAAACACCATATATCGATAAGTTCATGGTGGGTGAAGGATATAACATCTGGTTAAAGTATTTAAGAGGAGAATTACCTGAGCAACAAAAAGTATATAGTATAAAAGATATTAATTCTGAGGTGGTAGACATCGCATGCAGAATATTACCAGATCATTCGGATGTAAATGTAGAATATTATCCATATCTTTCAGCGACAGGGTCGAAAAGCTGCCCATTCCATTGTAGTTTTTGTAATGTATCCAAGTTCTGGGGGGAATATCGGCAAAAAGAGCCGAAACAGACAGTTTCAGAAATGTTGGATAGTTATAAAAAAGATAAAGCACAATTGTTTTTTATGACGGATTCTCTATTAAATCCGATAATAGACAACTTATCTTATGAGTTTAGGAAATCAAATACCCGTTTATATTGGGATGGTTATCTGCGTGCAGCAGAACCAGTATGCAATATAGATAATACTCTTTTGTGGCGAAGAGGGGGATTTTATCGAGCGCGGATGGGAGTTGAGAGTGGTTCACAGCATGTTTTGGATCTCATGGGCAAAAAGATAACACCTGAATTATCTATGAGAGCGATATCGTCCTTGGCTTATGCAGGAATAAAAACAACTGTATATATTGTTATAGGGCATCCAGGCGAGACAGAGGAAGATTTTCAAAAAACTTTAGATATGATTGAAAACATAAAGGACGATATCTGGGAAGCTGAATGTAATCCGTTTTTATTCTTCTATACTGGACAAGCAAATTCGGATGATTGGTCAAATAAAAGAAAACTATTGTACCCAGAATGGGCGAGGGAAATATTGATATCTCAGACCTGGATCTATGATGGTGAGCCATCAAGAGAGGTTGTATATGATCGTGTATTCAGGTTCGTAGAACATTGTAACAAACTTGGTATACCAAATCCATATACCTTACAGGAAACATATGCTGCTGATGAACGATGGAAGAAGCTGCATAGGAATGCTGTTCCATCTGTAGTTGAGCTAGAGGATAGAGATAAATATATCGATGATACAGAACATGTACAGAAGTTATTACTAGCGAAACAAAACGATGACATAGAGGAGGATTTTGATTTTTGATTTATATAGTATCAATACTATTCTAATGAAAGGTGTATTTGCTGTGAATAATAATTATGATAAAAACAACTTTTTAGCTGATGCTCAGATGACAACTGAAAAGGCATATTGGATGAATAAACTATCTGGGGAGCTAACGATTAGTTATTTTCCACGTGATTTTTTTGCACCAGAGAATAGCAGCAAAGTAATGGAGGAAGAAGAATTTTGTATCCAGCAAGATTTATGTAAAAAGCTGTTATTGCTAAGTAAATCATCAGATGTAAAGTTACATATGATTTTTTCAGCTGCATTAATGATCTTAGTTAATAAATATACTGGTAAGGAAGATATCATATTAGGAACACCAATCTATAAACAAAAGGAACAAGGAGTGTTCATTAATACGGTATTGGCACTGAGAGGTCAATTAGATGAATCCATGAGTTATAAAGAACTCTTGATTCAAGTTAGAAAAATCATGATGGAAGCTGTAGAAAATCAAAATTATACGATCCAAAATCTATTTTATGATCTGAGTATTGCTGATAATAAAACGTCTTTATTCGATATTGCTATATTGGTGGATGGTATACAGGACAAATCATATTTTCAAGAGACAAAACCAAACATCATCTTTTCCTTTGGGAAAGATGGAGAATCTATCTTTGGTAAATTGGAATATAACGCTGCATTGTATAAAGAATCGACAATACGAGGGATTATGCATCATTACCTAAAGACATTATCTGAGGTTATGAGTAACGTTGATACTCCGATTAAAAACTTAGATATTTTATTAGAAAATGAGAAACGTTGTTTGCTTGATGTTTTTAACCGTAGTTCATGTTGGTATGAAAATGATAAGACAGCAATACAGCTATTCGAAGAACAAGTGGAACAAAATCCGGATAAACAAGCAGTTTACTTTAATGATGAGCATCTGACATATAGACAATTAAATGAAAGAGCAAATTATATTGCACAGATATTACGTGATAAAGGTGTAAAGCCCGATAGTATAGTTGTATTAATGTTAGAAAAATCACTTAATTATACGATAGCCATCATAGGAATTCTGAAAGCAGGTGGAGCATTCCTGTCAATCGATATTGATTATCCTATGGAAAGAGTGAAATACATTTTAAATGATAGTGGAGCCGTTATGGTTTTGACAGATTCAGATGTGGCAAATAAATTTCCATTTGATTTTTTACAAAAAGTAGAGGTTGAGAGGATGCCTCTATACTATGTTCAGAAAAGGGAACCTATTATTAATTTTGATTCTATCCCTATTCCAGACAGAACATTGATTGACTATGATAAATATAGTGACTATATTGGTCAAGCAATGGTAAAAAATTCTATTGCTATCCAGGCGACTAGAGGGTGCCCATTTGAATGTGCGTACTGTTGTAGGATTTGGTCAAAAACACATGTGACACGTTCCGCGGATCATATATTTAATGAAATACAGATTTACTATAATATTGGTGTGCGTAGATTTGTTTTCATCGATGATGTATTTAATCTGAATATAGAGAATGGAATAAAGCTATTTCATAAAATAATTGATAGCGATATGAAAATACAGATTTTTTTCCCGAATGGAGTCCGAGGTGATGTTTTAACAAAAGAATATATTGACTTAATGATCAAAGCAGGTACTGTAAGTTTAGCATTATCGCTTGAGACAGCTTCACCGAGATTGCAGAAATATCTTAAGAAGAATTTAGATTTACAAAAATTTAAAGAAAATGCTGAATATATTGCGTCTACATATCCGAATGTGATCTTGAATATTTTCACTATGCATGGCTTCCCTACAGAAACTGAGGAAGAAGCTATGATGACTTTGGATTTTATAAAGAGCATTCGCTGGTTTCATTTTCCTACAACCGAAGTGTTAAAGATATATCCAGGTACAGAAATTGAAAAAATTGCTTTAGAGAACGGAGTGACGAAAGAGAACATAGAAGCTTCTTTACGTCTCCCTGACAGAGCTTTACCATATACGTTACCATTTGCAAGGGATTTCACGATTAAGTATCAAACTTTATTCTTAAATGAGTATTTCTTAAATAAAGAAAGACTGTTACATGTATTACCTATACAAAAGAAGATTTTAACTGAGGATGAGTTAGTTAAGAAATATCAAAGCTATCTTCCAATCAAAGTAGATAATTTCGATCAACTTCTACAATTCTTTGGAATCGGAAGAAAAGAGCTAGGTGATGCAAGCTTTATTCAAGAAAACTATGGAAAAGTGGAAAGGTTTAGAGAAAAATTAAGTGTTGTATTTCCAAAACATGAGGCTAAGGCGGATGCATTAAGAATTCTTTTCCTTGATTTATCAAGTGAATTCAACAATGAAACTGATAAAGTCTGTGTAATGAAAGAACCTCCATTAGGACAGATGTATCTTTTAACTTATTTAAATGATAAGTTTAAGGATCATATTACAGGTAGGATTGCGAAAGCTGGGATAGACTTCAATAATTATAAAGAATTGAAATCTATTATGAAAGAGTTTAATCCCAATATGATTGGTGTAAGATCCTTATCTCTTTATAGAGACTTTTTTCATAGGACGATAGCATTTATAAAACAGTGGAACATAAATGTGCCGATAATAGCAGGCGGACCATATGCGACTAGTGAGTATGAAGAGGTAATTAAGGATAAGAATGTCAATATCGCAATATTAGGTGAAGGCGAAGAGACATTTTATGAGCTCGTTAAGAAAACGTTAGATAATCATAATCATATTCCAAATAAAGAAGCATTACAAAAGATAAAGGGTATCGCATTTATGTATGATAAAGATATGATTCGCGAAAAGCCTGATAAACGAGAGATATTATTGTTAGATTGTCTATTGGATGATAATGAGTGTACAAAGCAAGAAAATCTTGAGCATATCAATAGACCAGATGATTTAGCGTATGTAATATATACTTCAGGAACAACAGGCAAGCCGAAAGGTGTAATGGCTGAAAACAGAGGATTAGCTAATTTACAGGCTTTTTTCAGACAACAGCTGGGCGTAACAAATCAAGATCGAATTCTTCAATTTGCAAATGTCTCTTTTGATGCATCTGTTTGGGAAAGCTTTATGGCTATGTTGACTGGTGCTACTTTATATATAGTAGATCGAGACACGATTTTAAATAATCAAAGATTTGAAGAATATATGAATGAAAATGATATAACAATCGCTACATTACCACCAACTTATATGCAAAATTTAATTCCGGATCATATAAAATCTTTAAGAAAGCTTATCACAGCAGGTTCAGCAAGTAATTTTGAGATTGTTAACGAATGGAGCAGTAAGGTGGAATACTATAATGCATATGGACCAACAGAAACAACAGTGTGTGCGACGATTTGGAAAAGTGAAGCCGATTTAAAGAAATATAATTCCGTTCCAATTGGAAAGCCTATATCGAATATGAAATGTTATATTGTTGATAAGAACAATAGGCTACAGCTACTTGGGGTAGTAGGTGAGTTATGCGTATCTGGCGAAGGCTTGACACGAGGTTATCTGAACAGACCAGATATCACTTTAGAGAAGTTTGTGGATAATCCTTTTGAAGAACATACTAAGATGTACAGAACAGGTGATTTGGCAAGATGGTTGCCAGATGGGAATATTGAATTTCTTGGAAGAACGGATTTCCAAGTTAAGATAAGAGGACATCGCATTGAGATCGGTGAGATAGAATCAACTATTTTATCACATGCTAATGTTAATAAAGTTGTTGTTATGGCAAGGGAAGATAATAATAAGGAACAAGTATTATGTGCATATGTAGTCCACGATGAAGCACTTTCATTTAATGAGTTAAGAGATTATTTAACTAAGAGCTTACCATACTATATGATCCCTTCTTATTTCATTTCAATTGACGATGTTCCGTTAACACCGAATGGCAAAGTGGATACAAAAGCGTTATTAAAAATAAGCAGTGATATGAATAACGATATGGGATATCAAGAACCAAGAAATGATGCAGAAAAAAGAATGGCGCTCATTTGGAAAGAAATTTTGGGTGTGGATAAGATAGGAGTGGATGACAATTTCTTCCTTAAAGGTGGGGATTCCATAAAAGCAATTCAGATATGCACACGATTAAGAGAAGCATGCTATATCTTAGAGGTGAAAGATCTATTCCAATATCCTACTATTTCTGAACTTTGTACACATATAACGATTGCAAAAGAGGAATCAGCTTTAGATGAGGACATTGAAGAAGAGGATGACTTCGGCGGACTATCAGCAGTTGCTTTAGAGGACTTAATGAAAACATTAACTGATAAAATCAATCATAAATAAAAGGGTGGAGTGTTATGCAGAAAATGGAGATTAAAAAGATATATCCTCTTACACCTATGCAGGAGGGAATGCTATATCATTCAATGACTGATAAAAATCCCTATACATATTTGACACAGCTGACATTCAAATTAAAAGGTGAACTCGAACCAAGTCTGTTACAAAGTAGTTTTCAGCAAGTAGTAAATCGATATGATATTTTAAGGACTATTTTTAATTATGATGATGCAAAACAACCAATACAAATGGTAATCAATAACAGAAAGGCTGATATTCATTGGGAAGAGCTTTTATCTATATCAAATGAAGAACAAAAGACATATCTAAAGCAATATTGTGAAAAGGATTTGGATAAGGGGTTTGATCTTACACATGATTTATTAATTAGGCTTTCTGCATTTCAGCTCGAAGATAAGGTATATCAAATCGTTATCACGTTGCACCATATTGTAATGGATGGCTGGTGCCTAGGGTCGGTCATAAAAGAAATTTTTCAAATCTACCATGCATTAAGCAAGAATACTGCTCAAGAAAATCTAGATTATGAGTTAGGAAAAGTGTATCCATATAGTAGGTATATCAGTTGGCTGCAAAAACAGGATAAAAATGAGGCTGAAAAGTTTTGGAAAGACTATTTGGTCGATTATAATCAGCAGACCATGATTCCAAAAGAAAAGGAAGCTACAGATATTATTGAAAATAAGCATGCTAGATTAAATTTTGTGATTAATAGTGAAATGACGAGCAGTCTCATTGATTTGGCGAAGAACAATAAAGTAACAATAAGTACACTTATACATACAATATGGGGAATATTACTGAAACGATATAATAATGTAGATGATGTTGTATTTGGTTCTGTCATCTCGGGCAGACATTATGACTTACAAGGTATCGAGAAAATGGTTGGACTATTTATCAATACTGTTCCTGTCAGAATAAAGATGGAAGAAGATAAACGGTTTACTGAATTATTGGAAGATGTTCAGCATAAATCGATCAAAGCGCAAAAACATAGTTATTATCCGTTATCTAAAATACAGAATAATACGGAATTAAAACAAACCTTGGTGAATCATATTGTTGCTTTTGAGAATCTTCCTATTGAAGAAAAGCTTAGTGATTTGGAAAATGATAATAATCTGTATGATTTTAGTTTATATGACATCCAATCATTTGGACAGACAAGCTATGATTTTAATATGATCATCGTACCTGGAAAAGAATTAAGAGTATCGATAGAATACAAGAAAGCAGCTTATAGTGAAAGCTTTCTCAACAAGATTGAAGGACATATGAAGCAAGTAGCGAACACTGTTATTCAGAATCCTGAAATCAAAATAAGTGAGATTGATATCTTAACCTGGAACGAAAAGAAGAAGCTTTTGTTTGATCTGAATGATACAATGGTTGATTACCCAAAAAACACGACGGTTCATCAGCTATTTGAAAAGCAAGTGAAAAAGCACCCGAATAAGCCTGCTATATTTTTTGAAGGACAAAGTTTGACGTATTCAGAACTGAATCAAAAAGCTAATCAAATTGCAAGAAAGTTAAGAAAATTAGGTGTAGAAAAAGATGTTCTTGTCGGTATGCTTATGGAACGCTCACTAGAGATGATCATTGGTATACTTGCTATATTGAAAGCTGGAGGTGCATATGTACCTATTTCCCCAGACTATCCAGAGGAGAGAATCAATTACACGTTATCAGATTGTGGAGCTAATATTATTTTATCACAAAAGACAGTTTGTTATAAAATATCAAACCAAGAGCTGACTATCCTTAATCTTGATGAAGCGATATACGAGGGAGACTCTAGTGACTTATGCAATATTGCTACAGAACATAGTGCGGCATATGTAATCTATACGTCTGGAACGACAGGAAAACCCAAAGGAACAGTAGTTGAACATTACAATGTTGTAAGACTACTGATCAATAGTAAAATGCCTTTTGACTTTAGTGATAATGATGTATGGTCGATGTTTCATACTTTTTGCTTCGATTTTTCTGTTTGGGAAATGTATGGAGCACTATTATATGGAGGCAAACTCATCATAATCTCCAAAGAGACAACCCTCAATCCGCAAAAATTTTTAAACGTGTTAGCAAATGAAAAGATAACAGTCCTCAACCAAGTACCTTCTTCATTCTACAATCTTATTAGTGAGGCAGAATCAAGTGATATTAGCCTCGCATTAGAATACATAATTTTTGGTGGAGAGGCTTTGAAGCCTAGAATGTTAAAGGGATGGAAAAAAAAGTATCCTACTGCAAAACTTATCAATATGTATGGAATTACTGAAACTACTGTGCATGTCACATATAAAGAAATCACAAAAGATGAGATTGAGGAAGATATAAGCAATATAGGGAAAGCAATTCCAACGTTAACGACATATATTATGGACAAGGACTTAAAGCTAGTACCAATCGGAGTAGCAGGCGAACTATGTGTTGGAGGAGAAGGTTGTGCGAGAGGATATTTGAACAGGCGTGAGTTAACATCCAAGAAATTCATTACAAATCCCTATAAGGTACAAGAGCGTATGTATAGATCAGGTGATTTAGTAAGAATGTGCGAAAATGGCGAGATGGAATATCTCGGAAGAATAGATCGTCAAATAAAAATACGTGGATTCAGAATAGAGATTGGAGAAATAGAGACACAAATATTAAGATGTGACTCAGTGATAAAGGTTGCTGTAATACCGAAAAAAAATCCTAGTGGTAGCATGTATTTATGTGCATATATTGTGGCATCTAAGAAAATAACGATTGATTGTATCAGGGAGGAATTGTTAGGTGTTTTACCAGATTATATGATACCTTCTTATTTTGTACAGTTAGAAGATTTCCCGCTTACCTTAAATGGAAAGATAGATGATAGAGTTTTACCTGAACCAGACGGAGAGGTAAATATTGTTGCTGATTATGTGCCTCCGAAAGATGAGATTCAAGAAATATTGGTCAATATCTGGAAAGAAGTTTTAGGAATCAGTAAAGTCGGAATCAATGATAATTTTTTCGCTTGTGGTGGAGATTCTATAAAGGCATTACAGATTTCATCCAGACTAAAAAAATATGATCTTCATATGGAGATAAAAGATTTATTCCAACATTTGACGATAGCTCAATTGAGTGGTTATATCAAAGCAACAGGTAATAGATCTCATCAAGGACCTGTAGAAGGAACTGTATCTCTTACTCCAATACAGAAGATGTTTTTTGATCATAATATGCCATTTGACCAGCATTTCAATCAATCAGTTTTGCTTTATAAGTCGGATGGATTTGACAAGGAGATAGTGAATCAGGTATTTACTGCGATCTTAGAACATCACGATGCATTAAGAATGAAATTCACAATAGACAATGGCAAAGTAAATCAGATCAATCAGAGCATTCGAGAGGGAATATTTGAATTACAAGAAATCCAAATAGATAGCAAAGGTGATATTGAGAGAGTATTAGAGAAAGAATCAGAGAAGATACAAGCCAGTGTTAATCTATTAAGTAATACATTGGTTCGGCTTGCATTATTTAAGTCAGAAGAGGGTGATTATTTACTTATTGTTATAAACCATTTGGTTGTGGATGGTGTATCCTGGCGTATTATTTTGGAAGATTTCGAATCAGCATATACAGAATGCATGCAGAATAAACAGATAAGTTTTCAAGCAAAGACAGATTCTTATAAAGATTGGTCTGAAAAAATAAACGCTTACTCCAATAGTGAAAAATTATTAGAGCAAATCGCTTTTTGGAAAGAGTTGGAGGATGAAGAACTGATTCATTTACCTAAAGATCATATGATTACCGAAAGTAAATTTAAAGACAGCATGAATATTGATTTCTGTTTAACTAAGGAAGATACCCAGCATCTTCTTCAAAATGTAAATCAAGCTTATAATACTGAGATTAATGATATCTTACTAGCGGCTTTATGTATTACTATAAGGGAATGGTCTGGACTAGACAAGATACTGATTGATCTAGAGGGTCATGGAAGAGAAGAGATACTGGATAATGTAGACATATGTAGAACGGTAGGATGGTTTACTTCGGTATATCCGTTATTCATTGATATGACAAAATTAGGACACTTTACAGAACGAAAAGAACTTGGATGCTTTATCAAACATATAAAGGAAAGGATACGACACATTCCAGATAAAGGAATTGGATATGGAATCCTTAAATACTTATCTGCACCTGAGAATAAGCAGGATCTTGTTTTTAGGCAAAATCCTGATATATGCTTTAATTATTTGGGACAATATTCTGATCAAGAAGAGCAAGGAATGATTACTCTATCAGACATGAATTCAGGTAAACAGATTGGCCCAGAAGTCAAGAGGCAGCATTCATTAGAGATTACAGGGTGCATTAAGCATAACCAACTAAATATTAGCCTTAATTTTAATAGAAAAGAATATGAAGAAGAGAATATCAAGAGATGTACTAAGATATATAAATCTATTCTGGAAGAAATCATCAGTTACTGTATTAGTAAAGAAAAAACAGAAATTACTCCATCGGATATGACATATAATTCTTTATCTATGGAAGAATTAGACGATTTTGTTAGTGAGGTATCACAAATATTTTAAATAAAAGGGAGATGTATTAATGGCTAAGGTAGCAGAAATCAAAAATATCAATTCTCTTACACCTATGCAAGAAGGAATGTTATATCACTCAATATTAAATAATGACCCAAAAACTTATTTTGTTCAAATGGCATTCGCGATCAAAGGAGATTTGGATGTCAGTCTTTTAGAAGAATGCTTTAATTTAACAATACAGAGACATGATTCTCTTAGGACTATATTCAAATACAAAAAAACGGAAAGACCTTTACAGATTGTAATTAAGGAAAGACATACAAGTATATATTATGAAGACATCTCGGGACTAGAGAAAAGAGACATAGATAAATATATGAAAGAATTCAAGGAAAAAGATAAGGAAAAAGGGTTCGACCTTACACGGGATATGCTCATAAGAATATCTGTTTTAAAAACGGACTCAAATCGCTATAAAATTTATTTTAGTTTTCACCACATCATATTGGATGGTTGGTGCGTAGGAATTCTGATTAAGGAAATATTCCAATTATATCGTCAGCGAAAGGATCATGGCAAAGAAATCGTAATGTCGGAGCCTGAATATCCGTATAGCAGCTATATTGAATGGATAGGACAACAAAATTCTAATGAAGCTAGATCCTATTGGAAAGAATATCTTCATGAATATAATAAGAAAGCATATATACCAAAAATCAAAAAGAATGGCAATACAAACGAATATCATCAGAAAGTGATTCATTTTACATTTAACAAAAAACTGACACATAGATTAACTGAGATCGCAAATGAGCATATGGTGACGATCAATACAATATTCCAATCAATATGGGCTATAGTATTACATAAGTATTGTAATGAAGATGATATTGCATTCGGTTCAGTAATTTCAGGAAGACCTCCTGAAGTGACAGGAATCGAGAAAATGATTGGTTTATTCATAAATACAATACCTGTCCGAGTAAAGTGTGATAGCTCAACAAAGTTCATTGATATTTTAAGTCAAGTGCAAAAATCTATATTAGCTGCTGAGAAATATAGTTATTTTCCGCTTGCACAGATCCAGGCAGATACTGAACTAAAACATGAACTGTTAGATCATATTATCATTTTTGAAAATTATCCTCTTGAAGATGATTTGAAGAATTCAACAAAAGGTAATGGACTTTTCGGATTTGAGATTGATGAAGTTGACACTTTCGAACAGACTAGTTATGATTTCAACATTTATGTCAATGCCAGTGACGAACTTGCAGTAAAAATTAGTTATAATTCAGAAGTTTATGATAAAGATTTTGTAAAATATATCGAAAGTAGTATTAAGCAAACAGCTAAAGCTATCGCTGACAAGATGGATGTTACAATTAGTGATATCAATATGCTTACAGAAAAAGATGCATCACATATTTTATATGATTTTAATGATACTAAGATGCAATATGAGTCTGAGATGACAATTCAAGAGATGATTGAGAGACAGGTAAAGAAGTCTCCAGATGCGACTGCGATCGTATTCAAAGACAAACAGCTGACGTATGACCAGATGAATGAAAAATCGAATCAACTTGCCAGAGTATTAAGAAAAAATGGGGTTAGGGAAGATAGTATTGTTGCAATAGTAGCAAACAGATCGGTTGAATTGATAATTGCAATGGTAGCTGTTCTTAAGGCCGGAGGCGCTTATTTGCCAATAGATCCAGCCTATCCGGATGAAAGAGTCCGTTATATCATGAATGATAGTAAAGTATCCATCTTTATAACACAGAGCCAGTTCATGGATCGATTTAACTTTGAAGGAACATACATAAATTTGGATGATCAAAAACTGTACAGTGGTGATAAGGATAATCTAGATGTTATTAATTCCGCTGAAAGTCTTGCATATGTCATCTACACATCAGGATCGACAGGCAATCCAAAAGGGGTAATGATCAAACATAGTGCAGTGAACAATTTTGTAGTCGGGATGACCTCGAAGATAGATTTCTCAGAAGGGAAATCAATCCTTGCATTAACTACTGTATCATTTGATATATTTGGCCTTGAGACTTTTCTTCCACTGCAAAAAGGACTAAAAATTGTTCTGGCAGATGAAAAACAGCAAAAGGATTCCTTCTTATTGAGTCAAATCATTGAGAAGAGCAATATAGAAATCATTCAATCTACACCATCCAGAATACAACTTCTTCTAAATTATGATAAGGATTTGGCTTGCCTTAAGAAAGTAAAGGAAATAATTATCGGTGGAGAAGCGTTTCCAATCACGCTTCTTGACACATTAAGGAAGCATAAATCACTAAAAATCTATAATGTGTATGGTCCAACAGAGACTACTATTTGGTCTACATTCAAAGATATGACCAGAGATGATAGAT